>DATILZ010000253.1:0-7054 GCA_035475995.1 Hanamia sp.
CGCCTTCCACATTAAAAAAACCATTGGCTACTGCGCCACCGGTGTCGCCTGAGGTAGCTACTAAAACCGTTATTTTTTTATCATTATTTTTTACAAAATAACCAAGGCAGCGGCTCATAAACCTTGCGCCAATATCTTTAAAAGCGAGTGTAGGCCCGTGAAATAATTCCAGTGAAGAAATATCCTCTGTTACTTTTTTTAGGGGAATTTCAAAGTTGATTGTTTCTGCAACAATTCTTTTTAATTCATCTGCGGGTATTGTATCACCAATGTAAGGCTCAATGATTTTGAAGGCAATTTCTTCATCAGAATATTTGTTGATTTCTTCAAAAAATTTTTTATCCTGTTTCGGAATATATTCCGGGAAATACAACCCTTTATCAGGAGCCAAACCACGAATGGTTGCTTCTTTGAAATCTGCAATGGGAGCGGTTTTATTTAAGCTATAATATTTCATACTTTTATTTTAACCCACGAACTATACTAATTTATACGAATTAAATACAAGGAGTAGTACCACGGATTTTTATGCTACAATTTTCACACCTTCAGAATTAATTCCGGTTACATAGGTTTTGTAATCAACACCTATTTTTTCATATATTTCTTTCATAATTTCTTCTACTTTGTGGGCAGTTTCTTCTTCTTTGCTGAGCATAAAAATGGAAGGGCCGGAGCCTGAAATTCCACCCCCCAAAGCGCCGGCATTTTTGCATTTTAATTTCACTTCGGCAAAGCCCGGAATGAGGATACTACGGACCGGTTCTACAATTACATCTTCCAGGGAGCGGCTGATCAATTCGCAATCATTTTTCATAAAACCCATTATCAGTCCACCAATATTTCCCCATTGTTTTATCGCATCTTTCAGTTGAACTTCCTTTCTTAAAATCTGTCGTGAATCAGAAGTGCGCACTTCTATTTGCGGATGCACGATCGTTACAAATAAATCAGGAGAGTTTAATGCAATAATATCCAATGGAAAAATTGAACGAATCAAAGTGACGCCTCCATAAATGCAAGGCGAAACATTGTCTGCATGTTTTACACCTCCTGCAAGCTTTTCTCCATTCATTGCGAAGCGGACCAAATCTTCTTTTGAAAAAATATTTCCCAATAAATAATTGGCTGCGACAACCGCTCCTGCCGCGCTTGCCGCACTGGAACCAAGGCCGCTGCCGGGTTTTATATTTTTATGAATGGTGAGATTGAAACCAATTGGTTTTTTATATTCTTCCAATAACGCCTGTAATGAAACGCCTGCAACATTTTTTTCTGCCTCTTCGGGTAAATGATATTCGTCTGTGTGTTTAATATAAATTCCGGGTTCATCCCGCAACGATAAAGTCATTTCATCATAAGGAGATTTAATCGCCATTCCAAGAATATCAAAGCCACAAACCAGGTTGGCAATGGTTGCAGGAGCAAGAACTTTTATTTGTTTCATTCAAATATTGAATTATTACATTATTGAATTATTACATTATTATTTCAACCAGGAACTTAAAACTTAAATTCTCACCGCCCTGATAATATCCGCAAAAACGCCAGACGCAGTTACTTCCGCACCAGCACCTGCTCCTTTCACCACCAGCGGCTGTTCAGTATAACGGTTGGTATAAAACAATACCACATTGTCTTTGCCGTAAAGGTGATAAAAATCATGACTTGAATCTATTTGTTGCAACCCTACTTTCGCTTTTCCATTTTCATATGATGCAACAAATTTTAATTTCTTTCCCGCATCGTTTGCTTCTTCAAAAATCTTTTTAAAATGTGCTTCATGTTTTTCCATACATGCATAAAAATCTGCCACAGAGCCTTCCATGCATTCCACAGGAAGAAAGGCATTATTGGTAATTTCTCCCATTTCAATTGTTTCGCCTGATTCACGGGCAAGAATCATAATTTTCCGCGCTACATCTACACCGCTCAAATCCAATCGCGGGTCCGGTTCTGTATAACCCTCATCCTGTGCCTGCCTCACTACTTTTGCAAAACTTTCTGTACCATTATAATTATTAAAAACAAAATTCAAAGTGCCGCTTAATACTGCTTCTATTTTATTGATTTTATCACCGCTTAATAACAAATCATTCAATGTGCCTATTACAGGCAAACCTGCACCTACATTGGTTTCAAAGAGAAAATGAACATTCGATGCACGGGCAAGGTTTTTTAATTTTTCATAATAATCAAATGAGGATGAAGCGGCGATTTTATTGCAGGCAACAATAGAAACACTTTTCTCTAAAATTTCAGCATAATGACTTGCTACATTTTCATTTGCGGTCGCATCTACAAAAACAGAATTGCGTAAATTTTTTGTCTGAATGGTTTTTACAAATTCTTCCAGGTTCATTTCATCTGAATTTTGCAAAAGTTCCTTCCAGTTTTTTAAATCAATTCCTTTTTCATTAAAAAGCATTTTTTTGCTGTTGGCAATTCCTACAACCCTTATATACAAACGCAGGTATTTCTGAAGATACTGATGTTGCTGCAATAATTGGGAAAGCAGCCGTGAGCCAACGTTTCCAACGCCTGCAATAAAAAGATTTACCTGTTTATATGTTGTTTCAAAAAATTCTTCATGCAGTACGTTCACGGCTTTTTTTACATCTTTAGTAGCAATGACTGCCGAGATATTTCTTTCGGAAGAGCCTTGAGAAATGGCCCTTACATTCACGCCATTTCTCCCAAGCGCACTAAACATTTTTCCACTCACTCCGGGATGGCTTTTCATTTTATCGCCCACCAAAGCGATAATTGCCAAATCCTTTTCCACCATCAATGGCTCTACTTTCAACCTTTCAATTTCAAAGCTGAAAGCCTCATCCACTGCCGCTTTTGCTTTATCTGCGGATGCTTCTTCAATGGCTACACAAATAGAGTGTTCTGACGAGCTTTGGGTAATCAGAATTACGTTTATTTCTTCGTTTGCTAATGTTTCAAATAATCTTTTAGAAAAACCGGGAATACCGGCCATTCCACTTCCTTCAAGGCTGAGTAAAGCAATTTTATTGATGCTTGAAATACCGCGTACGCTGCTGTCATTCTTTATAGAAGTATTGTTTTCAATTAAAGTTCCAAAATCCTCCGGGGCAAAAGTGCTCTTTACCCAAACAGGAATATTTTTTCTCATCACCGGCTGAATGGTAGGTGGATAAACCACTTTGGCGCCGAAGTGAGAAAGTTCCATTGCTTCGCGGTAAAGAATATGGGGAATAATTTTAGCATTTGAAACGAGGCGTGGGTCGGCGGTCATCATTCCGCTTACATCCGTCCATATTTCCAGCGCGCTTGCATCCAATGCAGCAGCAATAATAGATGCGGTATAATCAGAGCCACCTCTGCCTAATGTAGTAGTGATGCCGTTTGTGTCGCTTGCAATAAATCCGGGAACCAGGAAAAATGATTCATCAGAATTGGAAAAATAATCGTGTATTTTTTCATTGGTCAATTCAAAATCCACCACCGCGTGTTCATAATGAGAATTGGTAACAATTATTTTTCTTGCGTCCACCCATTTATTTTCAAAACCTTCTGATTGAAATTTTGCAGAGATAATTTGTGAGGATAATAACTCTCCATAACTCATCACGCGGTCCCTGGTGCGCGAGGTCAATTCCTGCAATAAAAACACGCCGTTGCAAATGTCTTCAATCTCATTGCAATGTTTTTTTACCAGGCTCAAAAGCCGGCTCTGCTGAGAAATAGGAATCAGTTCTTTTACCATTTCCAAATGCCGGTTTTCGATTTTTTGCAACTCTTCTTTATAAAGTTCATCTCCAGTAGAAGCCATTGCCACACTGTTTATCAGCGCATCTGTGATGCCGCCCAAAGCAGAAACCACCACCACTAATTTTTCTTTTTGGATTCTTTCTTTTAAAATAGAAACGATCTTATTGATATTTCCGGCATTCGCTACAGATGAGCCGCCAAACTTTAAAACACGCATATTTTACTGTTAAATACTATTAAAATTGATTTTGATAAATGATTTTCCTTCCGGATGAGAAGCTAAAAGCCCAATGGTTAATATGACATATATGCAACCCTTAACGGGTTGTAATAATAATGGTAGCAATGGTCAAAATTGCCGGGGAAGGAAAGGAGGCAGTATGATAAAGATTCCTTGTCATTTTTTTAATAAGAGGCCGTGAAGGTAATATAGAAATATTAAAAAACAAGAAAACGTTGAAAAAAAGTTAGACCAAAGGGGCATATAGCATATTATTTCTAACCTATCTCTCCGGGAAGGTGAAACTAAAGCGAAGTCCTCGTCTTTATCGACGTATAAAATCCACTTTTCTTCGCAAATCCTTATGGTCTTGTTGCGGGTAAGTGCTCTAAACGGAGCACTTACCCCCAACAAGACCCTGATAATTGCCAAAGGAAACCTGTAAAAGTATCTCCATATGCAGCCACGCCTGGATTGACATTTAAAATTGAGGAAAACAGAAAATATTAAAGAGCAGGATCTGTCACAATAATATTTTTTTGTCATAGTAGTGTTTTATTATTTACTTTTATTTTTCTTTTCAAAAACCGGCTGCTTATGAAGATTAAAACTTTACATTCTCATATTTACCATTTAGCACATTCCCCTCCGCGTTGTTTTCTTTCTTACTTTTTTATCAAATAATCTTTTTAAAACACTTTAAAAATATAATATGAAAAAAATTTTCTTATTACTCACATTAACTATGACCTACTCCATGGCCGAATGCCAGCTAGATAAAGGTGTTTGGCTTGTAGGCGGGAGCGGCAAATTCTATTCATACAATGAGTCAAATAGTTCTTCAACATTAGGTCATGATGCCAAATACACTCAAATTGATATTTCTCCTTCAATCGGATATTTTGTAGCGGATAAGTTAGCCTTTGGTCTACGGCCTACGCTTTCTTCCATAAAGGGAGGATATATAGCAGATGGGGGAGGTATCACTACCAATGTTCAACGATTTTGGGTAGGGCCGTTTGGCAGGTATTACTTTTTGAATACCGAAAAGCAATACAATATCGTAACAGATGTCTGCTATCAGCTCGGTTTTTTCGGTGGTGGGTTATTAAAAGGCAATCTTAGCACTTTTTCTGCCTTAGCGGGGCCTGAAATTTTTTTTAACTCAAGCGTTGGTATTGAATTTTTATTAGGTTACAATTATCGCAAAGAAGATGTTGAGGATGGAAATAAAGATATAAAAAAAGGGTTCCAGGTAGCCGTTGGATTTCAAATTCATTTAGAAAAAAATTAAAATAAAAATTATGAACAAAAAATTGATTTTGATACTTGTAGCATTGATTGTTACAATTTCAGGCATTGCTCAAACCGCAGAAAGTATTTCACCAGATGTGACAACTGAATTTTGCCCAAATACAGACGTTACTTTCACGGTTTCAGTTCCAGGTACTAATCCCAGTGTAGCTTCATGGACTAACGGCCCAATAGTTGTACAGGGGGTTTATAACTCCGTTACTTCCGGAGGAACTACAACCTTTAATTTTAAAGGAAGGTTTCAGGATAAAAATGTTAAACAAGTATTTAAAATTGGTTATACAAGCCCAAGTAGTGGAGCTGTGAGTAAAGAGTTTGAATTCAAAAAAATAAAATCCCTATACTTTGACAATACAAGCACCATAAACTCATGCTTTCCAATACAGCCTAATACGTTGTCAGTAAACCCTCCTTTGTGTCAGATCATCAATATTCCGATAAGCTTTGAAAATATTAAATGGAGCACATTTGGAGAAAATCCGACATATTGCTTTGGTACTATTACAACTTATGAATACTTACTACCGGCAGGTTGGTCTATTGGTTCATATGTTTCTACAGGCAGCAATTGGATACCTGGGGGAAAAAGTGTAACAATTACAACAGATGCCTCAACAGGGGATAATAGCAACATTCAAATAAGAGCGGCTAACAGTTGTGCATCCGGTTTATTTAATGGGCAAACTCCTGCGTATATACACATCACACGTCCGACGCCCACCTTTACCATTTCCCCTTCTTCTTTGGAAATCAAATGTACAAATGCTGCTACCCAGACATTTACGGTAAACGCAACAGGAACGATCAATTGTCCCATTACTTATAAATGGGAGTTGGGAAACGATAATCATTGGCGCATAGGTAACGATCCTGCACAAGCAACTTTTACTACTTCCACTAATTCTATCACGCTTACTTCTGCAAGCAGCACTATTTTGCCTTCTTCTGTAAAAGTAACTCCCTTACTCACTGGAGTGGACCAGCCTCAGTTAACGGCAGAGGTTTCATGGAGCCAACCTTCTTATGGCATTCTAGGTGGCAGTAATATCTGCACAGGCACTTCACAGCCTTTTTATGTATATAACACAACGGCAGGATCTTCTTATGCGTGGGGTTCTGTAACCACACAACCAAACTATGGCGCTACAGTTGTTCAGATTAATTCTCCTTACTCAAATCAGACAACTTTAACCAAGCTGGGTGATGGAGTGGTAACATTAAGTGTTCATGTTACGAATGCTTGCCAGCAGGTAAAGGATGTAACCAGAACGGTATCAGTCGGAGGGTATAGCCAGTCATCAGGCACGCTGTCAGGTTATATGCTGGCATATCCGCCTTGCAATACACCACTTTGCACACCAAGTCCCGTATCAAGTTACATAACTACCGGCGGCCCTTATGGAACAATTGCGTATGGCGGAGCGTCTTATTTACGATGTCAAAATGATCTGCAGCTATACAATACAGAATTAGAAGGTGGCACCTGGTCACTGTTAAGCGGTTCAGTTGTGACATGGTGGAGTAATATAGGAACCCATTTAAGTTTTTATCCCGGCGGTCCATCAGGAGACCTGATAAAATTCCGGTTGACCAAAAATAATTCGTGCGGAAACCAGTATTATGATTTTTATTTTACTCCCACTCTTTATAATTACTCATCATACTCAATATACACAATAAGTCCTAATCCGGCAAGCAGCATTGTAAGCGTAAGGGTTGATGAGGCTAAATTAAGTCAGGAGAAGATTACAAAATCCAATAGCCAGGATATAAAGGAAA
>DATILZ010000254.1:0-1768 GCA_035475995.1 Hanamia sp.
CCTTTTTGAGAATAATTACCAAAAACAACAGTATCTCCAATATTTATCTTGCCGCTATCTGCTTTTTCCACGCCTTGAATAAGATTTACGAGTGTGGATTTACCCGTACCATTTTTGCCAACAATGCCTACCCTTTCTCCTTTTTTGAAGCTATAATCGAACCCTTTCAAAATAATTTTATCGCTAAAGGATTTGTATACTTTCTTCAATTCGACAGTTTTTCCTCCAAGCCTGTTCATTTTGCTTTGCAATTGCAGTTGTTGCTCCTGTAATTGCTGTTTTGCCTTTTTTTCAACTTCATAAAAATTATCGATCCGGCTTTTTGATTTCGTTGTCCTTGCTTTGGGTTGTTTGCGCATCCACTCCAGCTCTTTGCGATATAGGTTTTTTGCTTTGTCAACACTTGCAGCCTCACTTTCTTCTCTTTGCGCTTTCTGCTCCAAAAAATTCTCGTAATCTCCCTTATGAAAGTATAGTTTACTATTCTCCATTTCCCATACTTCATTACAAACATTGTCTAGAAAGTACCGGTCATGGGTTACGAGCAGAAGGGTAACATTTTCTTTGTTTAGATAATGCTCCAGCCATTCCACCATCTCCACATCCAGGTGGTTAGTCGGTTCGTCCATAATTAGCAATACATGCTTATGTTCAAAACCAATATCAATAAGGGTTTTTGCTAAAGCAATTCTTTTCTTTTGTCCGCCACTTAGTGTTGAAACTTTTTGCTGTAGCTGATGAATATTTAACTTTCCAAGTATCTGTTTCACTTTTGAATCAAAGTCCCATGCATTTACTTCATCCATTTTAGCAAGCAAGTGAGTTATTTTTTCATCGTCAGCTTCATCTACTGCTGCTTCATATTCTTTAATAATATTGATTACAGGGTGGGCAACATGAAATATATTATCCAGAACCGTTTTGTTTTCTTCCAATTGTGGCTCCTGCTCAAAAAATGCAACATCCACATCTTTGTTGATCCAAAGTTTGCCCCCATCGGCAATGTCTTTCCCTGCAATAATTTTTAAAAGGGTGGATTTGCCTGATCCATTGCGGGCAACCAAAGCAATCTTATCACCTTCAGAAATATGAAAAGAAATATTATCGAATAGAGGTTTTATTCCATAAGATTTGCCCAAACTCTCTGCTGACACGTAATGCATGCCGCAAATGTAAACCGCCTTAATAAGTTGAAAACAGAATCTTTAGTTTTATGAAAAGAACACGGTGAAGTTTAGCCTTATTCTAACTTTCTTATTTGCTTTCAATTGTGTTTTCAGCCAACCTAAAACTGATTCGTTCAGACTGTATAACGATGTAAAGATTACTCTGGACAAACCGCAATTTCAGAACAAAAAAACTATACTGGTTCTTTTTGCCTTACCGAATGGAAATACTACCGAACAAACGATGGGAAAAAAAATAACTGCGAATGATGATTGGCATTTTGATATTCAACACATCAGGGCACAAACTGCATTCCTGCGTGGGAAGCTGGATGAAAATATTGTAGTTGTCTATTTGGAAAATAATTATAAGAGCTGGCCTTTATGGAAACAAAAACATCCTGAGTTTAAAATAGAAATCCAACATATTGTTGATACTCTTTTTTCGCTTGTACCTACAAAAGATAAAATCATTTACTTAAATGGACACAGTGGCGGAGGAAGTTTTATTTTCGGTTACCTCGATGGCATTACCAAAATTCCAAAATCAATCAGGCGGATAACATTCTTAGATAGTGACTATGGTTATGAAAGCATTTATA
>DATILZ010000255.1:0-8740 GCA_035475995.1 Hanamia sp.
CCGGCACGATTTCCTTCGCTGTAGGTATAACTATATCTTGCTACAAAAAAGATAATCAGAAACACAATAACGATTCCGATTATAGGCAAAACATATTTTTTCATAATAAAATTTTGCACAAACATAAACATTCCATTAAAAATAATTGATTTACCAACAGTAAAAAGCTGCCTTTAAAGATGTTGTAAATTGCATCGTTTTTAATCTTAAAATTTATTCTGTTTTAAAATAAAAAGAAACGATTCAAAAAAATAATTTATGAACATAGGAATTGTTTGTTACCCAACATTCGGAGGAAGCGGTGTACTGGCCACTGAGTTAGGAAAAGCATTGGCAGAAAAAGGACATAATATTCATTTTATCACGTATCAACAACCTGTAAGGCTCGGTGGTTTTCATGCGAATATTTTTTATCATGAGGTGAGTGTTCCTACTTATCCATTGTTTGATTATCCGCCTTATGAAACCGCATTGGCGAGCACGATGGTAGATGTGATCATCAACCAAAAAATAGATTTGCTTCATGTGCATTATGCGATTCCGCATGCTTCTGCTGCTTATATGGCACGGCAAATCCTTCTGAAAGAAGGAATCAACATTCCGGTAATTACCACTTTGCATGGAACTGACATTACCCTGGTTGGAAGAGATAAAACTTATTCTCCGGTGGTAACTTTTTCAATGAATGAAAGTGCTGCCATTACTGCTGTTTCAAAGAATCTGCGTGATGAGACGTACAGCAATTTTAAGATGGAGAAGGAGATCGAAGTAATCTATAATTTTGTAGATGCAAAACGGTTTAATAAAAAACCGGTGACGCCTTTCAAACAGCTGATTGCTCCCAATAATGAAAAGATTTTATTGCATGCTTCCAATTTCAGAAAGATAAAAAGAGTGCAGGATGTGGTTTATGTTTTTGAAAAAGTAAATAAAAAAATTCCTTCCAAGTTATTATTTGTAGGAGATGGTCCCGAGCGCTCCTTTATCGAAGATCTGTGCAGAAAAACCTGTGCCCGCACTGACATCCGGTTCCTGGGACGTCAGGAAGAAATGGAAGAAATCCTGGCAATTTCCGATCTTTTTTTATTGCCGAGTGAGTACGAAAGCTTTGGCCTTGTGGCGCTGGAAGCTATGGCAGCAGCAGTTCCTGTAATTTCTACCAATGTTGGCGGTTTGCCTGAAATAAACATCAATGGAGTGACCGGATTTTTGAGCAATGTGGGTGATGTAGAAGATATGAGTAATAATATTACTAAAATTTTATCTGACGAAAAAGCTTTTGAAAAGATGAAAAAAAATGCATTGGCTCAAGCGATGAAATTTGATATCACTAATATAGTTCCGCAATATGAAGATTTGTATAAGAAAGTGTTAGAGGAGAAATAACTGCAACAACTTTTATTTACAGGGCTTTAGAAATGTTTAGAGAGTTTAGAGAGTTTAGATAGTTTAAAAGCAGTAATGCAACAAATATTGAAGATTTTAATTCCCGCGTTTTAGCAGTTTTAAATATTTTTCTTACATTATTTTTCAATCTATCTTCATCATTTTGAAAACTTAATTTTGAATCTTTTTTACAAACAGATCGACAGTTATTGAAATAATATGAGTAAATTTAATAAAATCGTATTAACATTTTTATCAGGTACATCTGATGTTAATTTTAGTTTTCAGGATTTAAGAACACTATTATTAGCACTAGGGTTTAATGAAAGAACAACAGGTGGCCAGCCATAGAATTTTTACTAAAAATAATGTTACTGAAATCATTAACATTCTGCCAAAAGGTTCCAAGGCAAAACCTTATCAGGTTAGACAGCTTAGAGAAATAGTTTTAAAATATAAATTTGTAAATAATGGAAATTAGCAAATATGAATTAATTGATTATGGAGCAATGATGATAATTCTTTTATCGTTGAAGTTCCAGAATTAGCAGGCTGTATGGCTGATGGCAATAGTTATTCTGGTGCGGTAAAAAATGCAGAAATAGTGATTAATCAATGGATTGAAACTGCTAAAGATTTAGGACGTGAAATTCCTCAACCAAAAGGGAAATTAATGTATGCCTAAAAGTATAATAGAAAAATAAATGAATGACCAACCGACAGATATTTTTAAATCATATTGGGCAAACATCCCCAAACCCGCTTGCATTGGAGATTGTGCGTGCAAAGGGTAGTAAATTATTTGATGTAAATGGCAAAGAATATATTGACCTTATTGGAGGCATCAGCGTTTGCAATGTAGGGCATGCAAATCAAAAAGTAATTGATGCAATTAAAGAGCAGGCAGAAAATTTTATGCACATAATGGTAAATGGTGAACTGGTTTTATCGCCACAAACTGCCTATGCAAAATTGCTCACCGAAAATTTACCATCATCTCTAAATTCAGTTTTTTTTACAGCATCAGGTACGGAAGCAACAGAAGGTGCGATGAAACTCGCAAAACGTTTTACCGGTAGAACACAAATTGCTGCATTTAAAAATTCGTATCATGGCAGCACACAAGGTTCGCTGAGTATCATTGGTGATGAATATTGGCGAAATGCTTTTCGTCCATTGTTGCCCGATATTTTGCATTTGGAATATAATTCTTCGGATACATTGAAATTAATCACACAAAATACAGCGTGCGTAATAGCAGAAACAGTTCAAGCGGAAGCCGGCGTGATTGTTCCAAATAAAAAATGGCTCCAGGCGCTTCGAAAAAAGTGTACAGATACAGGAACTTTATTAGTGCTTGATGAAATTCAATGTGGCTTTGGACGCAACGGAACATTATGGGCTTTTGAACAATTTGATATTGTTCCGGATGTATTATTATTGGGAAAGGCATTGGGCGGTGGAATGCCTTTAGGCGCTTTTATCGCCGATAAAAAAATTATGGATTCATTTACAAATAATCCTGTTCTCGGTCATATCAATACATTCGGTGGACATCCGGTTTGTTGTGCTGCAGGAAATGCAGCTATGCAACTTTTACTTGAAGAAAATATTATTGAGACAGTTTTTGGAAAAGAAAAATTATTTCTGGATAATCTTGATCACCAAAAAATTAAAAACATCAGAAGTTCTGGATTAATGATGGCACTTGAGTTTGACAGCTTTGAGCAAAACAAAAAAGTAATTGATGCACTTTTAGAAGAAGGAATTTTTTCTGATTGGTTTTTATTTGCTCCGCAATGCTTACGAATTGTTCCTCCATTAATTATTTCCGAAGCTGAAATTTTAAAAGCATGTGATTGTATTAAAAAAGTGGTTTCAGATTTGTAAAACATTCTAAAACATTTCAAAATCATTTTATGAGAGTAACCGAATCATTTGTAAACGCTTTCCATGGCTTGAGAGACTGCATCTTTCATGAAAAAAATTTCAGAATACAATATGTCATCGCCATCTTAATTGTGATCACAGGAATTTTTTTTAGATTAAATGCAACAGAATGGGTTCTTATTTTGATTTGCTTCGCAATGGTTTTAAGTTTTGAAATAATAAATTCGGCGATTGAAAAACTGTGTGATTTGGTGTGTCCTGATTTTAACCTGACGATAAAAAAAGTAAAAGACATGGCGGCTTCAGCAGTTTTATTGTCAGCAATTATTTCTTTTATAATTGGTTGCATTATTTTTTTACCAAAAATAAAAATGCTTTTTTTTCATTAAGAAATAAAACAGGAATATTGTTTATTTCTTCGTTTACTAATTAATTTATTTGAAAAAAACCGTTTACACATCACCGTTATATCTACAATTACTGATTTATCAAATTCATTAATTGTCCAATCGTATAATCGATTTCTTCTTCTGAAGTAAATCTTCCCAAACCAAATCTTAAAGACGAAAGAGCTATTTCATCACTCAAATTCATTGCCTTTAAAACATAGGAAGGTTCATTGGTTCCGGAAGTACATGCAGAGCCGGAACTCAATGCAATATTTTTGCTGAGAGCCGAAAGGAGATTCACACTATTCACATTTTTAAAACTCATATTACTTACATTTGGCAGCCTGTATTCCCTATTCCCATTTATAAAAGCGTTGCCTGTTTCTACTAATTCCGCTTCCAGTTTATCGCGCAGTTTACACATTCTTTCTGCATCTTTTTTCATTTCTATCATGCACAATTCACATGCTTTACCAAAGCCCACAATTGCCGGAACATTTAATGTGCCGCTCCGCATTCCTCTTTCATGACCGCCTCCATCTATTTGGGATGCAATTGTTACTCTTGGATTTTTTCGGCGCACATATAATGCTCCTATACCTTTAGCACCATATATTTTGTGTGCGGAAAAAGACATTAAATCAATTCCATCTTTTATTACATCTACAGGTATTTTTCCAACCGCCTGTGTAGCATCCGAAAAAAATAAAACATTCTTTTTTTTCGCGATAACTCCAATTTCTTTTACCGGTTGGATGACACCTGTTTCATTGTTTGCATACATAACGGAAATTAAAACTGTATTCTCCCTGATCGCATTTTCTAATTCATTCGTGTCAATTAAGCCATCGCCTTTTACATCTAAATATGTAACTTCAGCGCCTATTTTTTCCAGATGTTTGCACGAATCTAAAACCGCTTTGTGTTCCGTTTTTGCGGTAATAATGTGATTTCCTTTTGATTTGTATATTTCAAAAACTCCTTTCAACGCAAGGTTGTCTGCTTCAGTAGCGCCGGAAGTAAAAATAATTTCTTTTGGTTCCGCATTTATTAAATGAGCTACCTGTTCACGTGCATATTCTACTGCAGCATCCGCTTCCCATCCAAATGCATGTGTGCGACTTGCTGCATTTCCAAAGTATTTTGTAAAAAAAGGTATCATTGCTTCCAGCACACGTGCATCGATTGGTGTGGTGGCATTATTATCCAGATATATCGGAAACTGAAGCATAAGACTTTTTGACAAATTTAATGAAAGTGCTTTGAGGAAATCGTTTAGATGGTTTAGAAAGTATAGATGGTTTAGAGCTTTGGTTTATTTTTGTAAAAATGATTTTATGAAAAAGATTGAACATGTGGGAATTGCGGTAAAAAAATTATCGGTGTCTATTCCTCTTTTTGAAAAATTATTAAATACTCCCTGTTATAAAACAGAAGTGTTGTCGGCTGAATTAGTAAATACTGCTTTTTTTGAAACGGGAAAAA
This sequence comes from Hanamia sp., assembly GCA_035475995.1. Lineage (GTDB taxonomy): Bacteria > Bacteroidota > Bacteroidia > Chitinophagales > Chitinophagaceae > Ginsengibacter. The sequence goes on from DATILZ010000255.1 coordinate 5,151, forward strand.
ATAAAATAGAATTACTAGAAGGTTATTCACCCGAAAGTGTCATTAGTAAATTTATTGAAAAAAGAGGCGAAGGCCTTCATCATATTGCTTTCGAGGTGGATAATATAGAAGCAGAAATGAAACGTTTGAAAAATGAAGGTTTTACCCTATTAAATGAAAAGCCAAAAGAAGGTGCAGATAATAAATTGATTTGTTTTCTGCATCCAAAAGATACCAATGGTGTTTTAATAGAATTGGTTGCTTCGAGGTAATACATCGAACATTAGAAGAAAAGTTACGCATTTAAAAATCCGTCCTCCTTTTTTGTGTATTTTTTTTTACATTTTTTTTAAATCCTGAGAATCTATGTAAAAAATGTTTATCAATCCTGTTGGTATTTGCAATATATCAGCGTTTCCTTTCAATTCAACCTCATATGTTGAAATATAGGTAAAGGAGTCAGTTCATAGTAAAATGTTTCAGCTTCACGCTGTCCAAACTCTTCGACTCAGCACATATTCTTTAAATACATTAAAAAAATTTATTGTACATATGCTATAATTATTGGCACTTTAAATGCCGGAAAAATTATGAATAGAAGAAGATTCAGAAAGAAATATAAAAAGAAAAATAGTATGAAAAAACCGATTTCCCTTATCCTATTGTTTACTCCCATCATTCTTCATGCTCAATTATTTGTTAATCTCGGTGCTGGTGGGGCATCTTTTGAGCAAAAAGTTCCTCTTAGCGATCAAGGCTCTCATGCATTACCTTCTAACGTTCTTGTAGTTGTAGTAAAAATGGCAGCAGGTTTTGAAATTAGAAATGTAGTAGTGGAGGCAGAGTTGCGCCCAACTATAACACATATGCGTAATTCCCCTAACAATTTTGGTGTAAAAGCTGGTTATCATCTCAAGCGTTTTATTCCGGCAATAGGATATTATTATAATTACTGTAACAGCGATAATCCAATATATAATAAAGCTGGTTTTGGCTATTCACTTCAATATATTTCGCCCATCAGACAAAATGCTGATTTGTGTCTTGACGCAGCATATCTCAATAATTCCTATCAGTTCACAGTCGGATTTCATATACCATTTTAACAAATGGTTTTGGCAAAGCTTTTAATATAGAAAAGAAAAGGGACTTTCGTGGAAAGTCCCTCAAGGTGGAGCTGCAGGGATTCGAACCCTGGTCCAAACATATTCGCCGTAAGCCTTCTACATGTTTATTTTTGCATTATTTGTCGGGAAAAAACCGGGGCAAAACAAACCAACTTTTTCCGTAGCTGAATCGTCTTAAGCAATTGTCACAGCCTTCAATTGCAGCATCCCGTTTTATTTTGAGTCGGCGGAAGAGCGTGGCAACAGGACTAGCCAGCTCAACGGCCCTAATGGATGCGAATCTATCGATTACGCAGCCATGGCAAATTGTGTATTGCCATTTAAGGTTTTCGCATTCAGATTAAAGCGCTAATTACGCAACGCGCTACATGCTTATACTTACAAAGAACTATGCTGTCAAAACCGGTCAGCCCCGGCATTTGAATGTACAAATTTAAGAAAAAAAAGAAAGGTTTGAAGCACTATAATTAAAAGAATCAGTTAATTTATCAGCGTAGAATCTGAAATAAAAAATGCCTTATATAAAGGTTATCTGTCAAAAAACTTTTTGGACAATCAGGTCAAATTCTTTTTCACTTTCCGAACAAATGCTTCGGAAACGCTGATATAGTTTGAAATTTCAGAAATAGAAAACTTACCAGTTTTCAGAAGGTTTTTGACGGATTCAGTTTTTGCTTTTTCCATTCCTTTTTCCATTCCTTTTTCCATTCCTTTTTCCATTCCTTTTTCCATTCCTTTTTCCATTCCTTTTTCCATTGCTATCCGGCGGTCATGTTCCAATGACTTTTTAATTGCGTAATCGTCCCAATAGGCCATTAAATCTCTTTCATAATTCATATAGTCCTCTTTTGTCAGGTTAGATACTTCGGCTATATTAAAAACCTTTTCAAATATTTGCTTACGTAAAATTAATGGAATTTTTTCTAAACGACTCATGTTTTTCAATACAAATAACCAACGATCCAGATCGGTTTTCAATGATTTTTCTCTCTTGTTGAATTTCGGTATTTCCAGAAAAATTAAAGCCATTTTATCATAGAATATCTCGCCGCTTTCTTCATCAGTAAGATGAATACGATGAAAATACTTTTTAGGATGGGTGTCTTCAAATGAGAAATCCATTATGGCACTAAAGTATACTTCTTTCAAACTATAATCCCATTCTTTACCTTTGGGAGCCTGATCATGTATGAGAAGAGAAGTATAATATAAAGCTCTATCCTTAAAATAAGGCTGATGAAGCCTTTGCACTTCTATGATAAATTGTTCGCCATCTTTGCCTGTACAGGTAAGATCATAAACTGCTTTCCGGTAATCACGTTGCGGCCCGTTACGCTCATTTTTGTTGTAAGTAAGATCAATAATTTCTTTCCTGTTTTTAAACAGTACATTCAGAAAAGAAATGAGCAGGTCTTTATTCGGTTCGCTTCCAAATAAAAGCTTAAAACCATAATCGGTAAGAGGATCTATAAACTTTCCGATTTTTACATTATCTGGCAGTTGGTTTTGTTTGTGCATAAAATCTAAAATTACAGTGATTGTTTAATGCAGGAGTAAATTAATTCTATTTACAGCCACATTTTATTCAGTCGAATTCCTGTTTATCAATATTGCTTTCTTTTCTACTTCTTCGCACATTTCTTTTTTAAATGTGATTAATTTTTTTGCCAAATCACTATCACTGATTGCCAGAATTTCTGCCGCCAATATTCCCGCATTTTTTGCTGCATTCAATGCGACAGTAGCAACAGGAACGCCATTTGGCATTTGCAAAATCGATAATAAAGAATCCCAACCGTCTATGGAATTCGACGATTTAATCGGAACGCCGATAACAGGAACGATCGTTAATGAGGCGATCATTCCAGGTAAATGTGCTGCGCCTCCAGCTCCGGCAATAATTATTTTTAATCCACGTTCAATAGCAGATGATGCATATTCCACCATCCTCAAGGGAGTGCGATGAGCTGAAACGATCGTCATTTCATGTGTAATTTCAAACCGTTTTAAAATTTCTGCAGCAACTTGCATAATTTTTAAATCGCTATCGCTGCCCATGATAATACCTACAATTGGTTTTTGCACTTTTTCCATTTTTATTTTTTTTGAAATTTAAAGATAAAACGCAAGGCACAGTAAACAAACATATAAATGGATTTCCTGTTTTTTATTTTTGAAAATAAAAAAGCATGCAGCGTTTTATTTACTTTGGTGGTCAATATAAGGATTAATTAAAAAAGTATTTCTTTACTAAACTTCTTTTTGCAAATCTTGCTTATGAAAATTATCCGTTTTTTATTAATCAGTCTTATCTTTTTAACATCTTCTATTACTGCAACTGCGCAATCGTTTGTGTCAATATCCACAGGCATTTCAACAGATGTGAATCAGAATCGAAAATCATTTTACCACATTCCGGTTTCAATTCAATGGAAACCGTTTGCTGAGTCAAATGTTCCGTTTCTTTTACAATTCGATGATGGC
>DATILZ010000256.1:0-4603 GCA_035475995.1 Hanamia sp.
AATGATGAAAAAAAGAAGAATATTTCCTTTAAAAATTGCACTTGGATTTTGTTTTTTGATTATCTCATTCACTTCCATTCGTTGGTTGCCTAAATCAAATGAATTGAAAAATGGATATTGGCGGGCAACGATTTTACGTCCTGACGGTCAACAAATTGTTTTTAATTTTCAAAGTAAAGACAGCGCTGGCAAAAAAATTATTTATGTCATAAACGGCAAAGAACATTTGTTGGTTGATAGCATTCAAACCCGTGCTGATTCTGTATTTATAGAAATGCCTTTTTTTGAGTCAAGTTTTAAAGCAAAAATAAATAAGGAAGGAAACTTAGAAGGAATTTGGGTAAAAAAGTATGGTGAAAGAGTACAGACTTTACCTTTCAAAGCTGTGCATAATACAAAAGAAAGATTTGAAGTTTCCACTTCGCCGGTTGCGAATATTTCAGGAAGATGGGTAACAGAATTTAAAACAAAAAATAATTCTGATACAATTATTGCAGAATTTAAACAAGAAGGATCGCATCTGTCCGGAACCTTTCTGGACCCAACAGGTGATTATCGTTTTCTGGATGGCGTAGTAAGCGGCGATAGTTTAAAATTGTCCACTTTTGATGGTGCACATGCTTTTTTATTTACCGCAAAAATTGATAACGATAAAAAGATTTCAGGAGGAAAATTTTATTCCGGCGCAAGAAGCATCCAGGATTGGAATGCAGAGAAAAATGCTAAAGCGGAAGTTGCGGATGGTTTTGGCGAAACAAAAATAAAACCAGGCACTGGTAAATTAAATTTCACTTTTCCCGATAGCAATGATGGCCACGAAGTTTCTATTAATGATAAAAAATACAAGGGAAAAGTTGTGGTGATCCAGATTCTTGGTTCATGGTGCCCAAACTGTATGGATGAAACAAAATTTTTGAGTGATTATTATAATAAAAATCATCAACGCGGCATTGAAATAATCGGACTGGCTTATGAACGCACGACCGACTTTAAGGAATCTCAAAAAGCATTGCAACCATTCAAAAAAAGATTTGATGTACAATACCCGATATTAGTAACAGGTGTAACTGTTTCAGATTCTTTACGTGCCGAAAAAACGTTACCGCAATTAGAATCCATTAATGCCTTTCCCACAACAATTTTTATTGACAAAAAAGGAAATATCCGCAAAATTGATAGTGGCTTTGCCGGACCAGCAACCGGAGAGCACTATACAGAATTTAAAACTAAATTCAATAAAATCGTGAATGCACTGGTTGATGAAAATTAGACTTTCCCCAACTTCCCGGCAACTGAGGAATTTTTTTCCTGATGCAAAGCTTTCAATTAAAATCCTTATATTTGAAAAATAAATGTATGATAGTACTGACGGCATCTATATAAGTTAAACGAATAGCAGAACAAAAATTGGCACTATATTCTCATTAGTTTCACTATAATCTAATATATTTTTAAGATAGCATCCCCCGCTTTTCTTCTTAATGTATCACTATCAATTCCTTTGAATTACTGCAAATTTAAAAAACCATTAAAAATGCAGAAGAATTGGTATGCAGTGTACACTAAACCGCACTGCGAAAGAAAAGTTTCTCTTTTACTTTCCAAAAAAAAGATTGAAAATTTTTGTCCATTAAACTATAAAGTAACAAGAAGCCTCTTCAGAAAAACGATTTCCTTTGAGCCTGTCTTTAATGCTTACGTTTTTGTAAAATGTATGGATACAGAAATTACTACATTGAGCAAACAAGTAAATGGTATTTTAAGCATCCTGTACTGGAAAGGCAAACCGGCAACCATTAATGAAGAGGAAATAAATGCAATCAGGGAATTTACAAGCAAACAACATGACATCCGCTTAGAAAAACTGAATACGAAAATTGAAAAACTGGAAAATCAAAATATTTCTTATTTGCTTGACGGACAAATAGTGATGGTGAAAAACACGCCTCTTAAAGTTGATTTACCATCTTTGGGATTTACAATGGTGGCAAATGTAAAAGAGACCGGAATTCTTGGCAGTCAATTAGCCAATCAACAACTTGGTGTGTTAGCAAATTAATTTTTTTACTTCCTCTACACCTGCAGTTGCAGGTTTTTGAATAATGATAAAGTTGTGCCGCGTATCAATGTAAGGCGGATTTTTATCAATAATATATTTGGGAATGGCGGGTGGTAAAAAATCAATCAAACCTGCAGCAGGATATACCTGAAGGGACGTTCCTACAACCATAAATATATCTGCCGCTTGTAAAATTGTGGCTGCTTTTTCAATCATTGGAACCGGTTCTCCAAACCATACCACATGTGGCCGCAGCTGAAAACCATCAGGAGCTGTTTCACCCAGATGTATTTCATCCTTTATTTCAAAAAAAGTATTTTCATCTTTTTCACTGCGCATTTTAAAAATTTCACCATGCAGATGAATCACATTTGTTGAACCCGCTCTTTCATGCAGATCATCAATATTTTGAGTGATTACCGTTACATCATAATCTTTTTCCAAATCAGCAATTCCTGTGTGAGCTTCGTTTGGCTGCGCCTGCGCTACTTCTTTTCTTCTTTCATTATAAAAATTCAAAACCAATTCCGGATTCTTTTTCCAGCCTTGCGGCGAAGCCACTTCATACACATCATATCCCATCCACAAACCATCACTATCGCGAAAAGTTTTGAGTCCGCTTTCAGCACTGATGCCAGCTCCGGTAAGTATGATGAGATTTTTTTTCATAATAAAAGTTGAAGATTATCTTTAGAAAAAGGAGAAAATAAAATGAAAGAACATTTTAAAAAAGATCATTTCATGCCGCTTATTTTCATAATTAATTCCCATTCATCCGGAGTTACTTTCTGAACAGATAATCTTGAATTTTTTACCAGCTCCATATTCTCAAACTGCGGATTTGCTTTGATTTCAGCAAGAGTTACTGGTTTCTTTAAAGTTTTTACCGGTTTCAAATCTACTACTACCCAATTTTTATCGTCAGTCGTTGGATCCTGGTAAGCTTCTTTTACCACCATTGCAATACCTACGATTTCCATTCCTTCATTGCTGTGATAAAAGAGCACTTCATCACCCTTTTTCATGTCCCTCAGATTATTTCTTGCAGCATAATTACGAACGCCATCCCAAAATGTTTTTTTATCTTTTAAAAATTGCTGCCAACTGTATTTAAAAGGTTCGGATTTTACCAGCCAATAATTCATCTTGTTTCTTTAAAATTTGTAAAAAATAAAAGTAAGAACAAACATTCAAAAATATTTTCTCTTTTTCGAAAAGCAAAAATGAATAGAAAATTGATTTTTTTTGAGGAATTCGAAAAATAGAAATGCCAAGATATTTATTAGTTTACGGAAGTTTCTAATTTTCAATAAATTATTTATTTTGAATGCGGTTATATTTTTTCAAAAGAGGGATCACTTTTTCCAATGGCAAGGATTCTGCTTTATTTCCATTTCTCCCTGTAATAGTTTTTGCCGCAAATAAAGAATTAATAATTGCTTCTTCAGTAGCTTCAATTGTTGCCATAAACAAAGGAGACATTTCATCATTTTGCAAAACAGGAATCTTCATTATTTGTCCGTTTGATGTATAAGGAACACGTGAAGCGGTATCAGTTGAAAATGCAATAACATAATCTCCGCTTCCGTTTGATTCGATGCCACCGCTTTTTCCCATACCGATTATAGCACGTTTTGCCAGTCGCAAAAGATTGCGATGGTCTAATGGAGCATCAGTGGCAACGATAATCATACAGGAGCCGTCAACATTATTTAAAAGCTGATTATTAAAAGAAAATTTACCAAGTTCTTTTCCTACAGGAACTCCATCAATTTGTAGCACGCCACCAAAATTTGTCTGAACCAAAACACCAACTGTATAACCACCCAAACTCTGCGGCAATTTCCTGGAAGAAGTGCCTATGCCGCCTTTGAATCCAAAACAAACTGTTCCTGTGCCCGCGCCTACTGTGCCCTCTTCTACCCTTCCGTCTTTTGCATTTTTAATGGCTGATAAAACGTCTTCTTTTGTCACATGCCTTCCACGAATATCATTTAAAAAGCCATCGTTTGTTTCTCCAACAACCGCATTTACCGATGCAACATTTTCATTTCCTTTTTCCTCTAATGTATACTCTATCAACGCATCCATTGCAGTTGAAACATTGAGTGTATTGGTTAAAACAACCGGTGTTTCAATATTCCCCAATTCATTTATTTGTGTGCTTCCCGCAAGTTTGCCAAAACCATTTCCTACAAAAACGGCAGCAGGAACTTTATGCTGAAAAATATTTCCCTCAAACGGTAAAATTGCCGTAACGCCTGTTCGGATAGAATCACCTTTTATCAAAGTAATCTGGCCAACCTTAACACCGGAAACATCTGTAATACTGTTCAGTTTGCCGGGTTGCATTACGCCGATTTTCACGCCATAATCCCTGGCTCTTTTCTTTTCCTGCGCTTTCAACATAACCGGAAAAATAAATAAAAAAAGTAGAAGGAAATTTTTAAACATAAAATTACTGTGCTAACTGCTAATGTGCTAATGTAAAAGAATATTTCTTAAATAATTTAATAATGGAATAATTAAATAAATTGATATTAT
>DATILZ010000257.1:0-1950 GCA_035475995.1 Hanamia sp.
CCGTTGATTATGTTTGTACTCCTGGTCGTTTCATATGTTTATTATCACAGGCTTATAAAAGAATAATCATGTGCAAATGCTCTGATGAGATGATGTCCAGATGTAATGATATTATGCCAAGGTAACAAGCAACAAGACAATAATTTAATAGCCCAAAAACAATCATTCATTCTAAAAAACACGATCATGGAAACAGCTAACAATAAAACTTTAGCACATAAAATAGTCCCCTTTCTTTGGTATGAAAATAATGCTGAAGATGCAATGAATTTTTATACAAGTTGCTTTAAAAATTCAAAAATAACATCCAGAAGCTATTACAATGAAGAATCAGCAAAAGCCTCAGGTCAGGCAAAGGATTCTTTAATGACTGGTTCATTTATGCTGAATAACCAGGAATTTATTGTAATAAACGGTGGCTCGGTTTTTCATTTTAACCCTTCAATATCCTTATTTGTAAACTGCGAAACAGAACAGGAAACAGATGAATTGTGGAATAAGTTATCCGGCGCAGGAAAGGTTTTGATGGAATTCAAACCTTATCCATTTAGTAAAAAATATGGATGGTTGCAGGACAAATTTGGTCTTTCATGGCAATTGAATTTTACAGAAATTCCTCAAAAAATTGCCCCATGCCTTATGTTTAGCGGCAAGCGGGAAGGCAAGGCAGAAGAGGCAATCAATTATTATATGTCTCTTTTTAAAAACTCTGAGGTAAAAATTTTGGCACGGTATGAAGCAGGTGAACAAGGGGTTGAAGGAAATATTAAACACAGCAGGTTTACCCTAAGCGGCGAAGATTTTGTTGCAATGGATGCACATATTGAAAATAATTTTTCTTTTACACCGGCAGTTTCTTTTATGGTCTTTTGCAAAACACAGGACGAAATAGATTATTTCTGGAACAACCTGACAAGTGGTGGCAAGGAAATTGAATGCGGCTGGCTGGAAGATAAGTTTGGTATTTCCTGGCAAATTGTTCCTGAAAATTTAAACAAATTATTATCAAATCCTGATCCAGCAAAAGCTAAAAGAGCAATGCATGCAATGTTGCAAATGAAGAAGCTGGTGATTGCCGATTTGGAGGCCTAAAGGTTGAAGGTTGAACGTTCAAAGTTCATGGTTAAAAACAGGAATTGACATTATTCGTTTGTTTGTTGCAAATCAGAAAATTAATTGTTTCATTCAAAACACATAAAATTCTTTCACTCTAATTCTTTCAACTTTCGCTTCATCAGCTTTGTTCAGTTTTTCTAATAAAACCGCCATGTTTGCATGGCATTTTCCTGCTACGTAAGAATCTGGAAATGATTTTGCGGAACGGCTAAATAAATCAAATGCTTTGCGTATAACATTGGTATCATTGCTGTTCATCAATTTTTTTCCATTGATAAAATCTTCATACCATCCACGTGCCGTATCATTCATACGGTTTGCTTCTTCAAAAACAGGAAAAGGAGGAAGTGTTTTGGGAATCTGAAGTGGTTTGATTACAGGAATTGGCTGGCGGAAAAATTTTTCCAAAGCCAGTGAATAGGCTTCCGCTTCCTTTGAATTATATACATCTTGTTTCAACCTTTCTTCTTCAGAAGGATTGGTAAAAAAAGAAGCTTCTGTGAGAACTCCGCGAATGCCATAAGTATTTCTTAAAACTCCTGCACCATTTTCCGGAAAAATAGTATAATCAGAATTTAAACTTTCCGGAATCTCTTTTTGATAAAAATATTTTTTTAGTGCAAAGGCAAGATCTTTTCCTAATGCTACACCAGCAAGGTTTTCAGAAGCTGCGCCATGAAAATAAATGATAGGAAAGTTTACCGAAGTATCTGCAGTTGCATTGTGATGAATGGAAATAAAAACATCGGCTTTATTGTTTTTAGCAATTGTTGCACGATCTGCAATCGGAACAAAAACATCGCTGGTTCTTGTCATAATCACTTTTGCACCAAA
>DATILZ010000258.1:0-31690 GCA_035475995.1 Hanamia sp.
GATTTTCCCAATTTTTTACCTGCACTACCAAATGCTCTTCGCTTTGAGATTTAACTTCATAATCCTTTAAATTCAGAAAAAAGACTCGTTTTGAAATCGGGTTTTCTGCTGCTACCGATTTATGTCCGAGATCGGTAGTAATCAAGCCTGGCGCAGGCTTTGAAATAATTCTTGTTAATAAAACTGCTGCAAATTCAAATGGCTGTTCTGCTAATAAATTATCATATCCATAATCCCATAACAAACAAGTTCCGGGACTGCAATACACTTCTTTATTTAAAGCATGAACCGTAAAAGTTGGTGTTCCTCCGGCAATAATTTTTACCTCAGGCAAATTTGAAATGTGCATTATTTGTTGCTTTGCTGCATTAATTTTTTCAAATGCTTTTTCGCATTGTTCTTTTCTCAAATTGAAATCTGATTCACGAATATGTCCATCATAAACATGCAATCCTTTAAATTCAAGAGTAGGAAGCTTTTGAATTTGTTGGAATAGATTGAAGAGTGGATTGATATTGGCAGGGACGCCAACATCTGCAAGCGCAATTCCTGTTCTGTTCATTCCCGTATCTATGTCTATAAAAACATTCGCTTTCAGATTCTCTTTTTCAAATAAATCATTCAGCATTTTTGCGGAATCGAAATTATCTATCAAAGAAGCAAATTGAATGTCAGGATATTTTTTTACAAGAGTGAGGAACCGTGCGGCTTTTGGCGCTGTGAGCTGATAAGCCAATAAAATATTTTTTGCTCCTACCTCTGCAAGCATTTCTGCTTCGGCGATTGTAGCGCATTTAAATTTTGAAATTCCGGTCTTTAATTGCATCCGTACAATTTCTGCCATCTTATGTGTTTTTATATGTGGCACCAACCGGTTTGCATCTCCGGCGATTTGAATCATCATTTGAATATTTGAATCAACCCGGTCTTTATAAATGAGTAACGCAGGAGAGTCAATTTGTTCGGGATGATTTAGTTCAAACCATGTTTGTTCCATTCTTAAACTATTTTTCTTAAAAAATTTTGCATACCAAATACCTAAAACCTAAAACCTGACACCTCATACCTGCTACCCCAATTCAAAAATTGCTTCTATTTCAACAGGAATATTTCCTGGCAAGGAGCTCATCCCTACCGCGCTTCGCACACCAATGCCATCGTTGCCCCAGATTTGCGCAAACAATTCGCTGCACCCGTTGATTACATAAGGATGTTGTTCAAAATCAAGCGTACAATTTACCATTCCAAAAACTTTTATGACCCGTTTTATTTTATTCAAACTTCCAAGTCCTGCTTTTAAAGTTGATAAAATAGTTAAGCCGGTTTGGCGCGCTGCAAGCTTTGCTGCATCTGCATTTATATCAAACCCTACTTTTCCTTTTATCAGTGCGCCATCTTCCAAAACAGGCCCATGGCCTGAAACATAAACCAGGTTTCCTGATTGAAGAAAAGGCTTATAAACGCCAGCTGGCTTTGGTTGTGGTGGTAATATGAATCCTGTCTGTTGAAGTTGCTCGTCCGGGGTTGTTTGCATAAAAGATTTTTTTAAAAGTTTAGACAATATTATTTTGTTTCTTCATCAGCAAAGATTGAGGAAGCATCAACAGGAAAGGCAATGCCTTGAAATAATATTGAAGATATTTTTCCAAAAGAGAACCGCTAATAATTTTTTCATACTCTTTTAAAAGTGCAGTGATAATATTTCAAAATTGTTTTATTGCATTTTTTCCTGAACGAATGTAGCAAGAGAAAAATTAATTTAAGATGAAATCAACGTTAGATTTATTTGCTTACATGAAGCAATGAGAAACCAAAATCAGAAATATGGCATCACAAAATCACAAAATCACAAATTCTAAATCTGTATTATTTGTGCTTTTACTGCAATAAAAAAACAGGCCTTTGCCAAAAGCCTGCTTTTTTTATATCCTACAAACTAGAAATTTTTTATAAAAGATAATGTTTCCCTGAACCATAAAGGTTCTTAAACATTTTTTTTAAAATATAAAGCTTGTCAATCCATTCATTTTCACCTTTCGATTTGTATTCATCCATATAATGTTCTACTTTTTCCACAGTATCTTCTGCGTTGTCCAGCAGTTCACTCGTTCTGCGTTTTATATCTGCAAAATATTCGTCCCTTTCCTCTTTTGGCATGCTGAAAAATTTCACGAGAGCCACGCCAGCAGCAGCTCCCAGGATAATTGCCGCAACTTTATTTGTCTTTGCCATGTTGTGTAAATTTTAAGTTCTTAGCTTTGTCCGATATGAAAACTATTTTTAAAAATTATACCATACACAAACCGTTCCTGTTTTTTTTATTTACCATTTTTTATTTAGTTGCTCACGCTCAATTTTTTCCACCGAAAAATTACCCAAAAGATTATTTTATTTATCCCGTGGATGCCAGAATAAGTCTTGCCGCGAATTTTGGCGAACTGCGCGCTAATCACTATCATATGGGATTGGATTGCAGAACCGACCAGGTGATAAACCGGCCGGTAAAAGCTGCTGCTGCCGGCTATATAGCGCGTGTAACCATTGCTCCTTTTGGTTTTGGTCAAGCCATTTATATCAATCATCCAAATGGTCTGACAACTGTTTATGGTCATTTGCACAATTTTTTTCCTGCTCTTGAAAAATATGTAAAAGAGCAGCAATACAACCAGGAATCGTGGAATGTGGATTTAAAAATTCCTCCTGCGTTGTTTCCTGTAAAACAAGGGCAGTTTATTGCCAACAGCGGAAATACAGGCGGTTCACAAGGCCCGCATTGTCACTTTGAAATCCGGGATACGAAAACAGATAAAGTGCTGAACCCGCTTTTATTTAATCTGCCCATTCCGGATAATGTACCTCCAACCATTGTGCGCTTGTATATGTATGACCGATGCAAAAGTACTTATAGCCAAACTCCCCAACATCTTCCTATAAAAAAAATAAATGATAATTATACCACCACTGAAAGTGTGATTCCAATTCATACAGACAAAATCAGTTTTGGTATTTCTGCAAATGATAAACAATCAGGTTCCAATAATCCAAATGGAATTTATGAAGCAATTATTTATCTGGATGAGCAGCCACTTTCAGCGTTTCGATTGGACAGCATTACTTATGATGAATCGAGGTATGTAAATGCCAATATTGATTACAAAACCCGTGCTGCCGGCGGCCCCTATATTCAACATCTTTCAAGATTGGCCGGGTATCCTCAAGGTGTTTATAAAGATATCCATGGTGATGGAGTGATTGAATTAAAAGATACCAATATTCACCAGGTGAAAATTGTAGTAAAAGATGCGCGCAATAACACCTCTGTTCTGCAGTTTAAAATAAAAAAAGGAGTAATCGTTGAAAACGGAAAACCAGATAATATCGACTATCAGCAAAAAGAATTTCAGGCGGGATTTGTAAATGTTTTTGAGAATGAAAACGTGCAGGTGTATTTGCCCGCAACCACTTTATACGATTCGATAGCTTTTTCTCATTCTGAAAAAAAATCATCTGCACAGCAAGGTTATTCCGCAGTTCATTCGATACTTTCGGGATTGGTGCCAGCGCAAAATTATTTTACGGTTAGAATAAAAGCAGATAAAAATATTCCGGATAATCTGACCGCTAAAATTTTAATGAAAAGAAGCTGGAAGGGGAAAAGCGATGTGGTGAAAGCAACCAAGAATAGCGATTGGTATTCGGCAAAATTTAATGTTTTTGGAAATTTTGAATTAATTGCAGATGATGAACCGCCGGTAATCAATGCAAATTTTCACGATAATGCGGTTCTTTTACATTCAAAGGAAATTGTCATTACTCCAAAGGATAATAATGATGACATAAAAAATTTCCGTGCAGAATTAGATGGAAAATGGTTGCGGTTTACTAATGATAAAGGACGTGCATTTATTTATGTTTTCGATGAAAAATGTGCAGCAGGAAAACATGAATTAAAAATTACTGCGGAAGATGCAGCAGGCAATAAAACAGAAAGAATTTTACATTTCACCCGATAAAAATTTATAAAAATGACGCATTTAAACGAAGGCGACAAAGCACCTGAATTTACTACCAAAGACCAAAACGGAAACACTGTTTCTTTAAAAGATTTCCCGGGGAAAAAAGTAGTACTTTATTTTTACCCAGAAGATGATACGCCCACCTGCACAATAGAAGCCTGCAATCTGAGAGACAATTATGATGACCTTAAAAATGCTGGTTTTGTAGTTTTGGGGGTTAGTCCCGATGATAAAAAGAAGCACAAAAAATTTGAAGAGAAATATGAGCTTCCTTTCACTTTATTAGAAGACCCGCAAAAAAAAATCATTGATAAATATGGTGTTTGGGGCGAAAAAAATTTGTATGGAAGAAAATACATGGGTTTGTTTCGTACTACTTTTTTGATAGATGAAAATGGCATAATTTTTAAAATTTTTAAAAAACCCAAATCTAAAATTCATAGTGAAGAAATTTTAAAAGCGATTTCGTAAAAATGAGGAAATTAGGGCAAAGTAGTGATTACGAAGACTATGTTGATTTTACCAAAGAAGATGTTTTAGATTTATTTACCTCGTGCTAATGCTCTGATTCTTATATTGGAAATTTACTGACATTAAATAGACATGCTCTCCGGCTACAATTACAGTAAATCTTAAACATTGCTAATAGAAATATGCAATTGATCATCAAAGAAAATTCCTGGATTGCAAAAATTGCAGCCGCAAAATTGCAATCAGATAATGTGGCGATAGTAATTGGAAAAACGATTCACCTGCACAACGTTTCAAAAGAAGATTTCTTAAAAGATAAACAATGGGTAAAACATGAAATGTGTCATGTCCGGCAATTTAAAAAATATGGATTTTTTACTTTTATTTTTAAATATTTATTGGAAAGTATGATGCGCGGATACGAGCAAAATAAATATGAAGTGGAAGCACGAATGGCGGAAAATGAATAAGCCGTTTTATACAGTGAACCAGGAAATACCGGAGATTCCTGTTTTAAAAAAACATACAACTTTCGTAAATTTGCAATCTTAAGTGACAGAGATTTTATTTACTTTTTTATCATTTTCATAAAAATATAATTACTCAATAATATGTTTGAATCGTTAAGCGACCGCCTGGATACCGCATTTAAAAACCTGAAGGGACAGGGAAGGATAACTGAATTAAATATTGCTTCCACTGTAAAGGATATTCGTCGCGCTTTGGTCGATGCGGATGTGAATTATAAAATCGCCAAAGAATTTACTGATACCATTAAGGAAAAAGCTACCGGAGAAAAAGTGATCAATGCTGTAAGCCCTGGGCAATTAATGGTTAAGATCGTAAAAGATGAATTAACAGACCTAATGGGTGGAGTTGAAACTGATTTAGATTTAAGCGGAAATCCGGCCATTATTTTAATTGCGGGTTTGCAGGGTAGTGGTAAAACAACTTTTAGCGGGAAACTGGCTAATTATTTAAAAACAAAAAAAGGAAAGTCTCCTTTGCTTGTTGCCGGCGACGTTTACCGCCCTGCTGCCATTGAGCAATTGAAGGTTTTGGGTGGGCAAATAAATGTTGAAGTTTACAGCGAACCTGAAAATAAAAATGTAGTTGAAATTGCTCAGAATGCATTGAAAGAAGCGAAATCAAAGAATAAAAATGTAGTAATTATAGATACTGCCGGCCGTTTGGCCATTGACGAAGTGATGATGACGGAAGTGGCGAATATTAAGAGCGCTTTAAATCCGAAAGAGATTCTATTTGTAGTAGATAGCATGACTGGCCAGGACGCTGTGAATACTGCCGCAGCATTTAATCAGCGCTTAAATTATACAGGGGTTGTTCTTACAAAATTGGATGGCGATACGCGTGGAGGAGCTGCAATTTCCATTAAGTATACGGTGAATAAGCCGATCAAATTTGTAAGCAGCGGTGAAAAAATGGAAACGCTGGATGTGTTTTATCCGGAACGTATGGCACAGCGTATTTTAGGAATGGGTGATATCGTCAGCTTGGTAGAAAAAGCGCAGGAACAATTTGATGAAGCGCAGGCGGCAAAACTGGAAAAAAAGATCCGTAAAAATCAGTTTGATTTTGAAGATTTTAAAACCCAGCTTCAGCAGATCAAAAAAATGGGAAACCTGAAAGACTTGATGGGAATGATTCCGGGAGTAGGCAAACAAATAAAGGACATTGATATTAATGATGACGCGTTTAAGGGAATAGAAGCAATGATAAATTCAATGACTGAGGAAGAACGCCGTAATCCGGATTTAATTAATACAAGCCGTAAACAAAGAATTGCAAAAGGAAGTGGAAAAGATATTGCCGACGTAAACCAGTTTATCAAACAATTTGATCAGATGAAGGCTATGATGAAAACGATGAATAAAATGCCAATGGGTAAACTTGCAGGATTAGGAAGAAGATAATTGTCATGTGAATTTAAATGTTAAATGCACATCTTTTTCAAAAAATGCGGTAAATTTTTTGGATATTTCTTGTATTCCCTTATCTTCGCTTTCCTTTTTAGAAACCAAATTTAATCACAACCCAAGAAAATTTCTATTTTTTATGGCTGTAAAAATGAGATTGCAACGACATGGCTCAAAGAAGAGACCATTTTACTTTATTGTAGTTGCCGATGCACGTAGCCCGCGCGATGGTAAATTTATTCAGAAACTCGGATCTTACAATCCTTTGACCGTACCTGCTACTATCCAGGTAGATCGTCAAAAGGCTTTGGAATGGCTGCACAAAGGTGCACAGCCAACAGATACCGTTCGTCGTATTTTAAGTTTTAAAGGTGTACTATACCTGAAGCACTTGCTTCGTGGAGTATCACTTGGCTTATTTGATGAAGCTGCCGCTATGGAAAAATTTACCAAGTGGAGCAGTGAACACGATGCTGAATTTGCAAAACGCCAGGAGACTCACAAAAAAACAAAAGCTGCAAGCCGCCCTGTATTTGTAAAAAAAGCAGAAGCGCCCAAAGCAAAACAACAGGAAACTTCAGCTACTGAAGCACAAGGTGAATAATCTGTTTTAAAGTAAAAAAATTTAATAAAGCTTTAATAAGCTGTCTCATCTGTGAGGCGGCTTTTTTTATTTAAACTTTACTAAACGGGTTTTGTCAGCATTCGTTTTAAATGCCATCCGCTTTTAGAATGTATCCAGGTAGCTGTAAATGTTCCACTCACTTTTACTGTATCGTTTTTTGGAATGATAGTAGTTTGATGATAATCGCCTTGTTGTACAGTTGAGTCACGATTAATCTTTATTAATTTTGTTATCGAAGTTTGAGAAAGAACTTTAAAGTCTTTAAAGTTTGATAAAAAATTTCTAATAGAATCCCTGCCAGATGCAATATTTCCTAAGTTGCCATCAGTAGTAAATAACAAAGCAATAGAATCAGGCTCCATTTTCTGAATATAATGATTGTATAAGTTCATGGCGGACTCAACACCTTTTTCATTTTCTTTGCTGGTATTGCATGAAAATAATATTGAAGAAATGAAAAAAAGAATGAGGAATGCAAGAGCGTAACGAAGCATAGTTTTTTATTTGCGGAATAAAATTAATTACAAATCTCAAATAATTAGTTTACTGCTCATTGAGCGAGCCAATCTTTTAGAAAATCCGGATGGTCGTATCAGGCCATCTTATAAATTTTTCCCGGTAATGAAGCTACAATCCCCTGCATTTCCAGCATCAACAATGCCTGCGCAATCGCGCTTCTGCTGAGTTTGCTTTTAAAATATAATTCATCAATTTGAACCTGCTCCTGTGTTTGTAAAATATCCACTACTACTTTTTCTTCGGCAGAAAATTCGATAAATAATTCTCTTTGTTTTTTGACAGAAGGCTTTTTAGTTTCTTTCCAGCCCATATTATCAAGAATATCATCTGCACTGGTAATCAACATCGCTTTATTATTTTTTATCAGGTAGTTGCAGCCGCTGCTTTTGGAATCTTCCACTCTTCCGGGAATAGCGAAAACATCTTTGTTATATCCATTAGCCAATTCAGCAGTGATCAATGATCCGCCCTTGATGCCCGACTCAATCACGATGACGCAGTCGCTGATACCGGCAACAATTCTGTTTCTTCCGGGGAAGTTTTGTTTATCCGGGATGGTATTGCTTTTAAATTCGGTAAGCAATCCGCCACACAAGATCATTTGTTTTGCCAATGATGCGTTTTGCGCCGGATAAACTCTGTCCAATCCATGTGCTAAAACTCCTATAGTGGGTACATTATTTTTTATACAACTTTTGTGTGCAATGCTATCAATTCCGAAGGCAAGCCCGCTTACTATTAGAATGTCTTCATTCGTCAGTTGATCTACTAGTTTTTCTGTTATATTTTTCCCATATTCATTGTTGTTTCTTGTTCCAACAATGGCCACTATTTTTGAAGAATTCAAATTGGCATTTCCTTTATAATACAACATGAGCGGACTGTCGTAGCAATTTAATAGTCTTTGCGGATAATTTTTATCAGTAAGAAAAAGCGGAGTAATGTTATATTTTTTGATGAATTCTATTTCTTCTTCTGCCCGCTTGAAATCTTTAAAATTCAGAAGAGATTCAACAGCTTTTAAACCAATCCCTTCTATTGGTTCAAACGCTTTCTTCTGTGCATGAAAAACAGCAGAAGCATTACCAAAATGTTGTATCAAAGCCTTCGATCTCACGTCGCCAATATTTGGTACCAGGGTAAGGGCGATTTGATAAAGCAGTTCTTTTTGCATGATGAAATTTAGAATTGTAAAATAATAAAAATTTGCATCAAATTATTTTATAACGGCAAAATTAAATTCTTGATCCGAATTGAATTATCTATGTATTAGCAGTAAGAAAAGATTAAAAGTTACTTTGTGTTCTTGTATTTATCTTTTGGATTCCTTTTATGATGGTATAATGAAATAATAGTAAGTAATTTCTTATTTTTCATCAATCAGATAAATGAGATTATAAGGATACTTTTTCAAAGTAATTTCTCTTAAATCTTTGTAAGTTTTACGGTGGCTATAAGGATAGTTGCAAATATCAGAAATTGCTTCCTGAACAGCTATAATTAAGTTATCAGCAGCAATTACGCTTTTCTCTTCATACCAATTGAAAGCATTTTCATATTCCACGGCAGCACGAGGATTGAAAAAATGCTGATACTCCATTATTTATTTCTTTTTTTTCGTAAAGTTTCAAGTCTTTTATTCATTTGGTCAGCAGAAACCATTTTGCCACCACTCAAATAATAGTTTACGCGCTCATCCAAGTCAGTCTTAAATTCTGCCGGATATTCGAAGAAACTTTGCTGAATTTCATCTTCAACCATAGTGTAAATCGCCTCAATTTTTCTATCATCTGCCACATCCAGATAATGATGTAATTGTTCTCGTATTGTTGCTGTATCCATTCTTTTTGTTCTTTTTCTAAAATTAGTAAATAAATCCTAATTACTCACTACTGTCAATTCTGTCCTGCGATTTTGCCCCCTTCCTTCTTCTGTATCATTGGAAGCGATTGGCTTTGCTTCTCCAAAGCCTTTAAAAGAAAGCCGGTTATTGTTCACTCCTTTGCTTAATAAATAATTGACAACAGCAACTGCACGACCCGTAGAGAGCTTCAGATTGTCAGCAGGTTTTCCAACATTATCGGTGAAGCCGCTGATCAAAATCTTCATGTTCGGATTTTCATTCATTAGCCTTACCACATTGTCCAGTTCAGTGATGGATTCTGGTTTCAGGTCTGTTTTTTTCGTATCAAAAAATACATTTTTTAAAATCACTTTTGCGTTTGCTTCAATTGGCTCCAATGGGATATCGACATTAAAAACAGAATCAGAAGAAATGTTTTTCATATTGTAATTCTGAGAATAAAATAAATATCCTTTGCGATGAACATTGAATGCATAATCTTTCCCAACGGGAAGCGTGATCAGATAATTTCCATCTTCATCTGTTTGTAATTTGCTCACTGTCTCACGTGTATTCACATCTGTGAGAACAACGGTAGAAGGCAGTCCGGCCCTGGTTTTCGCGTCATATACTTTTCCTTTTGCCCACAAAGTTCTTGATGGCCGCAAATCTTCCCTGAGTTCAAAAGTGTAAATATCAAGGCCTCCTTTTGTATCAATTTTATCGCTTGAATAATAAGCAGTTTTTCCATCAGCATCCACGATCATAGATCCTTCATCATCAATCGTATTGATTGGATAACCGAGGTTTTCGGGTTTACTCCATTTGCCATCCGCAAGTTTTCTTGTAACAAAAAGATCGGGCTTTTCGCTATAGCCGGGAAGGCCATTCGAATTGAAATATAAAGTTTGATTATCAGCATGGATAAAAGGAGTGCTTTCATCGCCGGCAGTATTAATGTCGGAGCCAAGATTTTCAGGCACGCTCCAATTTCCATTGTCCGTCCGGTGGCTCACCCAAATGTCTTTTCCACCATAGCCTCCGGGCCTGTTGCTGCTGAAATATAAGTCTCTTTTATCAGGAGAAAGTGATGGAGTGGATTCCCAAAATTCTGAATTCACATTCCATCCAAGGTTTTGTGGTTCACTCCATCCATTTTTTGTAAGATAGGAAATATAAAGGTCGCAGCTTCCCATACCGCGCGGAAAATTGCATCCTGTATAAACTAGCCACTGTCCATCCTGCGAGATGTTTTGTGCACCTACGTTATTATCGGGCGAATTTATTTTTCCCACAAGAGGAAATGCCTTACCCCAAATTTCGTTTTGCTTGTCGCTTTCATAAAAACTTTCTTTATTGTTAATCCTTCTTGTAAAGATTAATTTCTTGCCATCAATGGTTAAAGAAGGGAAATATTCAAGATCGGCGGTATTGATGTTATCGCCCATATTTTGCGGAGCGAAGACATAATCTTTATCGGGATGAGAATTTGCATAATCGATGGCAAACTGGTAAGTTTTTTTTCTAAACTCAGCCGATTTAATGCTTCTTTCATTCAGCCTTGGATTAGACAAAAAAGTATTTATTGCATTCAAAGCATCATTAAAACGGCCACAGCCGGCAAGCGAAATAGAGTAAGGAAGCAGAAAATCTTTAGTATAAACGGAGTCAAGAGAGAATGCTTTTTCAAAATTAGAAACAGAAGAAGTATAATTTTTTAAATCTGCATCAATGCCGGCGAGAGAAAGATAAGCATCTACGAACCTGGGCTCTATTTTCAACGCTTCATTGATCATTTTAACCGAAGAAATATAATCACCGTTTCTTGCTTTATTTATCGCCAGATTATAGATGGTATTTGCTTTATGATTTACTTTCTCCGGATCGTACCATTGTGATTTTGATTGTAAAAAAAAAGAAGAAAATAAGATCATCAGTAATATTTTTTGCATACGGGGGTTATCATTTGTAAGAAAAACGAATTTCGGATGAAATTATTTAATAGAGTTGTTAACTTATGTTTTTGCTCTTTACTGAAAGTAAAATAAGAATACATCAGATTTCTTCCTTTACTGTTTCCATTTTTACTGTTTTTCTTTTTTTTTGAAAAATGTTTTTTTGAAAAATTTTGCCCATAATTATCAGATAATTCTATTTTTGATCAGTTCCCCTCAATCAGCATTTGCGCTGATTATCGGATTATCTAAATTTCCTACTTTCACGTCTTCAAATTTTGAACAATATGATACAAATAAACAAGAAGGATATTGCGAACCGCTTCATCCGATATGTGCAAATTGACACACAAAGCGATCCACAAAGCGGAACTCATCCATCTACAGAAAAACAAAAAGATTTAAGTATAATCCTCGTTGAGGAGCTAAAGCAAATGGGAGTTGCTGATGCAGAAATGGACAGTTATGGTTATGTATATGCCACGATTGCCGCTAACACAGAAAAAAATGTTCCGGTAATATGCTTTTGCAGCCATGTAGATACAGCGCCGGATTGCAGCGGAACGAATGTAAAACCAATTGTGCATAAAAATTATGATGGACAGGATATCGTTTTACCGGAAGATAAAACACAGGTATTGTCGGCCATCGTTTCACCATATTTAAAAACACAGATCGGTGGTGACATTATCACTGCAAGTGGAAGAACACTACTTGGCGCCGATGATAAAAGCGGTATTGCAGCTATTATACAAGCTGTAGAATATTTAATGAATAACCCTGAAATAAAACATGGAAAAATAAGAATACTATTCACCCCGGATGAGGAAATTGGTGAGGGAACTGCAAAGTTAGATATGAAAAAATTAGGCGCGGAATTCGGTTATACATTGGATGGTGGCGAAGCCGGGAGCCTGGAGGATGAAACTTTTAGCGCGGACGGGGCCAAAATAATCATCAATGGTGTAATTTCTCATCCTGGCTATGCGAAAAACAAATTGGTAAATGCACTGAAAGTGGGCGCTGAGATTTTACACTGCCTGCCCACCAATGAATGGGCGCCTGAAGCAACAGAAAAAAAAGAAGGTTTTGTTCATCCTGTTCGTTTTGAAGGAATTGCAGAAAGGGCGACACTTGAATTTATTTTAAGAGATTTTGATGATGAAAAATTGAAACAGCACGGTGAACGATTGAGAAAAATCGCCGAAGATGTGGTAAATCATTATAAAGGCGCTTCTATTGGATTTTCTATTCATGAACAATACCGGAATATGAAAAAGATTCTTGATAAAAATCCACAGGTTGTAGTGTATGCGGCTGAAGCTATAAAGCGAGCCGGACTTGAAGTAACGACGGAGAGTATCCGAGGCGGCACAGATGGAAGCCGGCTCAGTTATATGGGTTTGCCATGCGCGAATCTTTTTACCGGAATGCATGGAATCCATTCAAAATTAGAATGGATTGGAGTAAATGATATGGCAAAATCAGCAGAAACTATTGTGCATTTGTGCATGATCTGGGAGGAGAAATCGTAGCATATAATTTTGTATCATTCGATGCATACCTTATAATTTATGGCAGAGAAAATAGAGAAAATAGAAACAATACTTGTAGAAAAAATAAGTCGTGACAAGAAAAATCTAATGAAGCGTACAAAAAATGCCCTGCAGAATGGAAGAACATTTTGAATTATTAAAAAAAATCATGAAAAGATTCAAAGCAGAAAGCGCAATCGGTGGTGAAAAAATATAGAGCAATGGTTAAGACGGAGGATACTAAAGTCGATATTCTCCTTACAAAAAACTTTTTTGATTTTGAAAATTCACAAATTCTTAATTATCATCACGAACAATTTATAAGGTCAGTTTTTACTTTAAGAATACTTTTGTATTTCTCTTAAAAGACCGTCTTAACATTTACGTTAAAGTTTAATTTTCCTTTTTAAGCCCTATACATTTATCAAATTACTTTTTACATTTGTTCCTAAACCAATTTAAATGGATTTATTTTTTCTGCAGATTGATTCAAGCGCCGTTACCCATACTGCTCCCAAAACTCAAAGTTTGTGGGATACACTTGTAAGCGGCGGTATTATTATGGTTCCCCTTGGAATCCTTTTTATACTTGCACTTTATTTCTTTTTTGAGAGATTGATCGCTATAAAAAAAGCATCAAAAATTGATGATAATTTTATGCGTATCATCCGCGATCATATTGTGAGCGGAAACGTTGCAGCTTCCAGAAGTTTTTCTAAAAATAATGATAATCCAATTGCAAGGATCATAGATAAAGGGATTCAGAGAATCGGCAAGCCGATCGACGCAATTGAAAAAAGTATGGATAATGTAGGTGCATTAGAATTGTATAAATTAGAAAAAAATCTCTCCATTATTTCTATTGTTGCCCGCATCGCACCTCTGTTTGGCTTCCTTGGAACAATTATCGGAATGCTCGCTCTTTTCAAAGGAATCGCTGCCAGCACAGAATATACACCCAACACAATCGCAGATGGTATTTATATAAAAATGATTACTTCCGCTACCGGTTTGATCATCGGAATATTAGCGTACATAGGCCATAGTTATCTTGCTGCACAAATAAACAGGATTGAAAATAAAATGGAAATTGCGAGCGCTGAATTTGTTGATATTTTGCAGGAACCAACACGCTAACTACAAACTATAAACTACAAACTAAAAAATGAGCATCAGAAGAAGATTTAAAAACGATGATACTGAACTGGATACCGGCCCATTAAACGATATCCTTTTCATCCTGATGTTCTTCTTTTTGATCATTTCTACAATGGCCAATCCGAATGTGATCAAGATGAATAATCCGCGCGCAACCAGTGATACTAAAGCAAAGCAAAGCGTGATCGTGAGCATTAATAAAGAAAAAGAACTTTATATCGGACAGCAAAGAATTCAGTTTGATTCATTAGAATCCATTTTAAGAACGCGATTGCCAATTGGAGATAGCCTGATAAAACCTGCGGTAGTAATCAATGCAGATTCACTGGTAGATTGGGGAGATATTGTAAAGATAATGCAGGTGGCCAAAAAATTAGGAGCTACAACTTCTGCTTCCGTAAAGGAATAGTAAAAAGGTAATTCATCGATCTAAACCATCTAAACTTTCTAAACTTTTTTACCTCTTACCATTCTTTCTTTTTCATACATATCTTTTTTTATTTCTGAAATAAATCCCGCATTTTCAAAAATAACCTTTACCTCTTTTGCATATTCCTCATGCACTTCCACATAAATTTTGCCGTTTTCTTTTAAATGCGTCTTTGCAAATTTTGAAATTTTTTTATAAAAAATAAAAGGATCATTATTTTCAACAAATAATGCAATTTCAGGCTCAAAATCAGTTACATTCTTTGAAAGAATTTCTTTTTCATTTATAGGAATATAAGGAGGATTGCTTGCGATGATGTCATATCGGGAAAGTCCTTGCCATTCATCTTCTTTTAAAAAATTAATCTGATAAAAATCAATTGCTGCATTTAGTTCTGTTGCATTTCTTTTTGCTACTGACAATGCTTTTTCACTTACATCAATTGCAGTTATAAACGTTTCGGGCAATTCTTTTTTTAAGGAAATGGGAATACAACCGCTCCCTGTTCCAATATCGATAATATTTGTTTGTTTGCTGTCTGTTTCTTTTCTTAAATCCGCCACTATCCATTCAACCAATTCTTCTGTTTCCGGCCGCGGAATCAACACGTTTTCATTTACAAAAAATTTCATTTTATAAAACCACGCTTCATTCAAAACATATTGGACCGGTTTGTACTTTAATAACTCTCCTAAATAGTTTTCTATCATTTTTAGATCAGATCCTTTCAATTCCTGGGTTTTATTTTCTCTTCGCTGCCATCTTTTTAAACCGGTTACATTTTCAAAAACCCAATCCGAAATATTTTCTGCTTCACCCTCCTGATAGAGAGTTTTTAATTTGTTTTTAAACTGATTATAGCTGGTGGCTGTTGTCATTTACACAAACTTAATTATTTTGTGAAGCAAATCATTTTTAAAAATTATCCGTGTGAACGATGATGAAAAATATATGAGCCGGTGTATTCAACTGGCAAAACTGGGAGCAGGAAATGTGGCGCCGAATCCAATGGTTGGCGCTGTGCTGGTTTGTGAAAATAAAATTATCGGTGAAGGATATCATCAAAAATATGGCGAGGCGCACGCTGAAGTGAATTGTATCAACAATGTCACTGAAAAAAATAAATCATTGATCGAAAAAAGTACGATCTATGTTTCTCTTGAACCTTGCGCCCATCATGGGAAAACGCCGCCATGTGCAGATTTAATTATCAGGAATAAAATAAAAAAAGTAGTAGTTGGTTGCCAGGATATTTATAAAGAAGTAGCTGGAAAAGGAATTGAGAAGTTGCGGAATGCAGGCGTAGAAGTAGTTACAGGTATTTTGGAAAATGAATGCCAGGAATTAAATAAACGGTTTTTTACTTTTCATCAAAAACAAAGACCTTATATTATTTTGAAATGGGCACAAACGGTAAATGGAAAAATTGGCTCAGGGAAAAACGAAAGAATTTTAATCAGCAACGACTACAGCAATCGGCTGGTGCATAAATGGCGCAGTGAAGAGGCGGCAATTTTAGTAGGAACGAATACTGTTTTAAAAGATGATCCTTCATTAACTACCAGATTGTGGAAAGGAAAAAATCCGGTAAGAATTGTAATAGATAAGGAATTGAAAATACCTTCTTCATTAAATATATTTAATGAAGAAGCACATACTATTATTTTCAATTGCAGTAAAAATTCTGACGGGAAAAATATTCGTTTTATTAAAATAAGCAGTAAAAAATTTATAGAAGAATTACTTTATTCTCTTTATGAACACGATATTCAGAGTATTTTAGTAGAAGGAGGTGCACAAACCCTGGAATCTTTTATTAATGCAGGTTTGTGGGATGAGGCGAGGGTAATAATAAATGAAAAAATGATTCTTGAAAACGGAGTTCATGCGCCGGAAATGAGAAACTTTTCGTTAATAAAACAGGAAAAGTATTTCAATGATATCATTCAATATTATCACTGTTCGCTTCAGCAAAACAACAAATAGTTCATTTTCATCTTTCTTTGGTTCTCTTTAGATTAGCTTTACTTTGATATTTATTTTTAAAAATAAAACCGATCAATTGGGCAAAGCCTTCTTTTCATCATCGTCTCTTTTTCATTTATTTTATCCACACAATTGTATCGGATGTGGAAGTGATGTGATTGATAAAGAAAATTTTCTGTGTCTTGAATGTTTTGATAATTTGCCTCAAACCAATTTTGCAGTTCATGCAAATAATCCGTTGGAAAAAAAATTCTGGGGCAGAATTGCACTCGTGTCTGCGATGAGCCTTTTTTATTTTTCTAAAGAATCTATTGTTCAAAATATGGTTCACGAATTAAAGTATAAAGGAAATAAGAAAGCAGGGCAATACTTCGGGAATTTGATGGGAAAAAGTTTACTCAACAGCAATCGTTTCCACATAGATCTAATCATCCCTCTTCCCTTGTTTGAAAAGAAAGAAAAAATGCGTGGCTATAATCAATCTGAAGTTCTTTGTAACGGAATTTCGGAAATTATGAATAAGCCCGTTTTAAAAAATAATGTAATCAGAAAGGTATTTACCGAAACGCAAACAAGAAAACACCGGCTCGAAAGGTGGAAGAATGTTGAAAATATTTTCGAGGTAACTAATCCAAGAGAATTAGCCGGAAAACATGTTTTGTTGGTAGATGATATAATTACAACCGGCGCTACACTTGATGCCTGCGGTACAGAAATCTTAAAAATAAAAAATGTAAAACTGAGTGTGGCATCCCTTGCAATGGCTTCATATTGAGTTTAATCGTTCAATTATTTCAGTACAGAAACAAATATTGGCCTTTTCTATTTTACATCAATATTTTACAAAAAAAAAGAACTGCCAAAGCAATTCTCTTTTTTTAAAAATATTATTCAAATGATTATCGTGCTATGCCCATTTTTGCTTCTATAGAAAGTGTAGCATGAGGTACAGCCCTTAATCTTGCTTTGTCAATTAATTTTCCGGTAACACGGCAAATACCATACGTTTTGTTTTCAATGCGCATCAGAGCTTTTTCAAGATGATCAATAAAAGTGATCTGACGGCTGGCCATCTGGCTCAATTGTTCTCTTTCCATACTCAGGCTGCCATCTTCCATGGTCATATAACGGTTATCACTTTCATCACCACCCATTTGATCTTTGCGGGTAATGAGTCCTTGCAAATAACCGAGTTCTTTTTTAGCAGTTTCTAATTTCCGGGTAATCAATTCCCTGAATTCAATAAGTTCATTGTCGCTGTAGCGCATTGTTGGACCGCTGTTTTCAGCCTGTGACTGATCCAGTACTGATTTAGTAAATTCCGGTTCATATTTTCTCGCTTTTTCTGTATTTGTTTTCGGCATCACAAACGGTTTTTCAGATTTTTTTGTTTCCTCTTTGCTCTTCGCTTTCACTTTTGCAAGCGCTTTTTTCAATTCTGCTTTATGATCATGAGCTGGTTTATCAGTCGCTTTTTCAGTAGTTGTATGTTTAACTGGTTTTGAAATAACGTTGTTTTTTTTATCTGCAGCTACTTTTTTTGTCGTAGCATGATCTTTTTTTGAGGCAGTTTTCGTAGCCGTTGTAGCCGGCTTTGTCACTGTGTTTTTTTTAGGGGTAGCCAATTTTTTAGGTACTGCTTTCTTTTCCCCGGCCTTAGCAGTTTTTTTAACCGGAGCCTGTTTTTTAATAGTGTTAGATGATTTGTCTTTTTTACTCAATTTGGATGCCGCTTTTTTCGGCAATGCCACTTTTTTGGGAGGCGCCGCTTTTTTTGCATTCGTATTTACAGTCTGCTTTTTAGCCGTTGCTTTTTTGGAAGCAGCTTTCTTCGCCGTCGCCTTTTTTGGCGCGGCTGCTTTTTTTACAACTGCAGTTTTTTTTGCTGCTGCTTTATTTGCTTTGGCATTTTTTGCAACCGCAGTTGCTTTTTTACTGTTTTTAGCCATACTTAAATGCTTTTTTTAGTAATATTGACTGTAAAAGTGTCATTATTGACATCTATAGTTGTTCCTTCCTCCATTTTGGGTAAGAATTGAATTTTTTCTGCCAAAATTTCGGCGCAAATATATTCATTAAATTCTGTAATTATACCTTCTATGCCGTCTTTTTCTTCTATATTTAGCAGTATTTTATCAGTGAGTTCCAAATTAATCTCTTTTCTTATATTCTGAATTCTGTTAATAAATTCACGCGCAAAACCTTCTTTTTTCAATTCATCTGAAATCTCCAGATCTAATGCGACTGTCAAATTGCCTTTTACCGCTATTTCAAATCCCGGAATTTCATTTGTACTAACCTCAATATCATCTGCAGAAATAAAAATAGGCTCTTCTTTTGTATTTTCAAAATCGGGATTCAATAAAAATTCACTCGTTTGTATTTTATTGATTTCCGCATCATTAAACTGCTGAATTTTATCGGCTGCCCATTTCATTTTGCCGCCTAATCTTTTTCCTAAAGTTTTATAATTGGCTTTTGCTTTCTTTTTGATAAAGTCATTATTAGCCGGTAAAATCTCTACTTCTTTTATATTTGTTTCAGACTTAATAATGTCTTCTACCAGCCGAATCTTTTTTTCAAAATCAGCATCTACTGCCGGAATAATTACTTTTTGAAGTGGCTGACGGACTTTCACATTCACCTTTTTGCGAAGCGACAAAATGAGCGAGGAAATATTTTGCGCCAACTCCATACGTTCCTGTAATTCTATATTGATTAATGTTGCATCTGCTTTTGGAAAATCCGTTAAATGAATTGATTCAGCATTTATTTTTCCGGTCACACCATTCAGATTTTTAAAAAGCCAATCGGCAAAAAAAGGTGCAACAGGCGCCATTAATGCACTGATTGTTTCAAGACATTCATACAAAGTCTGATATGCAGAAATTTTATCTTTTTGTGCTGATGAATTATTTTTATCTGCTGGTTTCCAAAAACGGCGGCGGCAAAGCCTTACGTACCAATTACTTAATTGCTCATCTAAAAAATATTCAACTGCTCTGCCTGCCTGCGTCGGCTCATAATCGTCCAGGCTTTGAGTCACTTCTTTTTTCAAAGAATTTAAAGAAGAAATAATCCACTGATCAATTTCTGGCCTTTCATTTATCGGAATGGTTTTTTCTTCAAATACAAATCCATCAAGATTTGCATAAAGGGCAAAAAACTGGTAAGTATTGTACAGCGTTCCAAAAAACTTTCTCTGCACTTCTTTGATTCCTTCTGTATCAAATTTTAAACTATCCCAGGGCGATGCATTGGTAACTAAATACCAGCGGGTAGCATCAGGGCCAAAAACTTCCAGCGTTTCAAACGGATCAACAACGTTTCCAATCCGCTTGCTCATTTTGTTGCCGTTCTTATCCAGTACAAGTCCGTTGCTTACTACGTTTTTATAAGCCACGCTATCGAATAATAAAACCGCCAGCGCATGTAAAGTATAAAACCAGCCCCGGGTTTGATCCACACCTTCACAAATAAAATCTGCCGGAAAATTCTGCTCAAATTCTTCTTTATTTTCAAAAGGGAAATGCCATTGTGCATAAGGCATCGCTCCACTGTCGAACCACACGTCTATCAGATCCGGTACGCGTTTCATTGGCTGCCCGGTGGAAGAAGTGAGAATGATATTATCGACAAACGGCTTGTGTAAATCAGAAACCATTTCTTCAATTTGAGAATTTAAATCTTTTTGCTTGTCAGCAATTAAAAATCCTTTTTCAAACGATTTTTTTATCTCATTTTTTAATTCATCTATTGAGCCAATACACTTTTCTTCTTCTCCATCTTCTCCAAAGGAGTCATCATTAACTGTCCGCCATATCGGTAAAGGCGTTCCCCAAAAGCGGCTCCGGCTCAGATTCCAGTCTACCATATTTTCCAGCCAGTTGCCAAATCTTCCAGTTCCGGTGGAAGCCGGTTTCCAATTGATGGTTTTGTTTAATTCTACCATCCTTTCTTTCACAGCAGTGGTTTTTATAAACCAGGCATCAAGCGGATAATAAATAATTGGCTTATCTGTGCGCCAGCAATGCGGATAATTATGCTGATGTTTTTCGACCCGGAAAGCGCGGTTTTCTTTCTTTAATTTCACTGAAATATCCACATTTACATCTTCATAATGTGGATCATCTTTGTAATTTTTCACAAACCGGCCGCTGAATTCTCCAACGCCATTGATAAACTTACCTTCTTTATCAACAAGAATTAGAATACCGAGATTATTTTTCTTTCCCACCCGAAAGTCATCAGCACCAAAAGCAGGCGCAGTATGTACAATTCCGGTTCCATCTTCTGTAGTTACAAAATCACCTGATACCACCTTAAATGGTTCTGCACCAGGAGTTATTTCGCGAATTCTTTCTAAAGAATTTGCTTCAAAAGGCATTAACTGTTCATAAGTTAATCCTTCTAAATCACTTCCTTTAAAAGTGGCAATTTTTTCCCATGGAATCAGCTTATCTAAAGCTTTATATTCGGTTAATGGCAGAATTTCCGCTTCGGGTTTAAAATAATTTGAAATCAAATCAGAAGCAAGAATCACATTAACTGGTAAATGAGTATATGGGTTGAAAGTTTTAACCAAAGAATATTCAATATTAGCGCCAACGGTCAAACCAAGATTGGAAGGCAAAGTCCATGGAGTTGTCGTCCAGGCCAGGAAAAATGTATCATCTGGTTCATTATTTTCAAATAAAAATTCTGATTTTGAATTCCTGTTTGCTTTAAACATTACTGTCGAGCTGGTATCTTTTACATCTTTATATGTTCCCGGCTGGTTCAACTCATGCGAACTTAATCCCGTTCCGGCAGCAGGCGAATAAGGCTGAATACTAACACTTTCATATAAATATCCTTTTTTGTATAATTCTTTCAGACACCACCAAAGCGTTTCAATATAATTGTTTTCAAATGTGATGTAGGGGTGCTTCAAATCGACCCAATAACCCATTTTCCGAGTTAACTCGTCCCATTTATCTTTAAATTTCAAAACTTCGCGACGGCAGGTAGCATTATATTCTTCAATAGAAATTGATTTTCCAATATCTTCTTTGGTGATTCCCAATAGTTTTTCCACGCCAAGTTCTACCGGCAATCCATGAGTATCCCAGCCGCCTTTTCGATGTACCTGAAAACCCTGCATCGTTTTATAGCGGCAAACCAAATCTTTTAAAGTTCTCGAAATAACGTGATGAATACCAGGCATTCCGTTAGCACTTGGTGGCCCTTCATAAAATACAAAAGGCGTTTTTCCATCCCGGTTTGAAATACTTTTTTCAAACGCATTTTCTTCGCTCCACGATGTGAGCACGTCGTCTGCTATTTCTGTCAGATTCAACTGCTTGTATTCACGATATTTCTGCTTCATTAATTATATTCCTCCACTAAAAATAAAAGTATGCAAAGGTAAAGATTTCAGCAGGAAATTCAACGTTTGCAGGCAAGGCAAAAGGATTGTTGTGGCTTAATGGCAGCGAACAAACAAATAAGCGAAATTTTGATTTTATTTATTAAAACAAGGCGATATCTGTTTGAAACAAACTTATTTATTTGTAAATACAGTTGAACGATATTTCTTTGTTTACTAAGGAAAATCGTATTTCTAAAAACTTAAACCTCTTCCATTTTCAATAACTTTTCAGCGTCCTTTAAAACTTGAAATGGATCTGGTGCCAACAAGTTCTTTTCCATTAATTGTTCAGTTACATAATTAACAATTTCGTTTTTGCTGCGCAAATTTTCTTTAACTGAATAAAATAAAACTTTCGATGATACCTGCCACGGAGTATGCTGAGGATTGGTAAGTGCATATAAAACAATTACCGGCGTTTGTGTAGCAGCTGCAATATGAACTGTTCCGGTATTTACAGAAATTACCAGCGGCGCCATGCTGATGATCGCAATAAATTCTTCAACTGAAAAAATACCTGCAAGAGAAAAAGAGTTTTTTCCGATGCCTTTTTGAATATTATCTGCTAGTTCTTCTTCAGATTCAGAACCTGTGATTAAGATTTGAAATCTGAGTTCATCTCTTAATAATTTTGCTGTTTCTATCCATTTATTTTGAGGATATTCTCTTTTTTCTTCACTCACACCGGGATGAATAATCACCCAATCTTTTTCCAGGTTTACGCCTTTATCACTTAATTTCTTCAACACATTTTTCTTGGCTTTTTCTGCAAAATGTATTTTTATATGTTTATCTGTTGTTTTTGCATTCACAAATTCTACCAGTTCCAAATCTCTTTTTACCTGGTGTTGGATAAAAGAATAGGGTTCTTTTTCCACCTTCCAATCTGTAAGAAGGTGATAAGGATTTTCGCGGCAATAAGCAAGCCTTTTTTGAATGCCGGCCATATAAACGAGCATCGCTGCCGGCAAGGGGTTCTGACTATATACAGTAAATATGACGGCAGCGTCAAATTTATATTTTTCCAATTTTTCAATTAAAGAAAAAATATTTACCTGATCAACCGGCCGTTTTGTTTTTATCCACGGGAGATCTGCTACAATTGTTTCATCAATTTCAGAAATAAACGGCGCAATTAAATTGCCCATTGCCGAAGTAAGCAAAGTAATGCGGCATTCAAAAGTTTCTTTCAATGCACGAATAGCTGGGGATGACATAAGCAAATCACCCATATTATCTGCACGAACCACCAAAATATTTTTACAATTTGTCCAATCAGTCATCACAAATATTTTTTAAGAGGGATGAAGCATAATGATTTCAGCAGCGGCTTTTAGATGATTGGCGATATAATGAGGCATCCTTTGTTTATTCCATATCCATTCAGTCTCATTTCCGTTATCAATCAAAATCGTTTTACAATCACACATTTTTCCTGCTTCCACATCATTCAAAATATCGCCAATCATCCAGGATCTGGATAAATCAATTTCCAGATCTTTCGCCGCTTTGAAAAACAATCCTGGCCGTGGTTTACGACAGTTGCAAGCATCCTCTGCTGCATGCGGACAATAGTAAAATCCATTTAGCATCACTTTGTGTTTCAGCAATGAATCTTTGATTTTTTTCTCTACTTCCAACAGTGCTTCTTCTTTAAAATATCCAAGCGCGATTCCCGGCTGATTGGAAACAATTATTACATGATAGCCTTTCTGCTGCAGCAAATACAAACTTTCAAATGCATAATCTTCAAAATCAATCAAAGCAGGATTTACATTATAAGGCACGTCCTTTATCAAGGTGCCGTCTTTATCAATAAAAATCGCTCTATTCATTTATAGCCGGCACATTATGGGTTAAATAAAAAGGATCTAATAAATGGCTGGCATTGGCTGCAAGACTATCGATACTGATAAGTTTTGAAGGACTTGGTTGTTTATGTTTAGCCAAAATGATACTTTCATATAAATGATGACAAGAGGTAGCCACCGATTTCCAGGTAAAATATTTGTTAACCCGTTTTATCGCATTATGATGCATGGAAGCCAATAGCTTTTCATCAGTTATTAAGTTTTCTATGCTTTCAGCTAAGGCAGATGGATTGTGGGGAGGAACCAGAAATCCTGTTTTTCCATGCTCTACTGTAAACTTGATGCCTCCTACGTTTGCTCCAATTACCGGAGTGCCGCATGCCATTGATTCTAATGGAGTAATTCCAAATGGCTCATACCATGGAGTGGTAATAAAAATATCTGCGGCTGCATAATAGAATTTCAATGCGTCTCTTTGTTTTCTTCCAGTGAAAAAGACAGAAGAATCTACGCCTTCTTCTTTTGCAATCTTCTGTAACCTTGACAATTCGGGACTTAGCGACGGATCAGGTTGATCATGTTCGCCCCCAACAATCACCAGCCGCAATGAATTTTTATTTTTTTTCATTTCTCCCAATGCTCTTATCACATTATCAACACCTTTGCGCGGCACCATTCGCCCCAATTGTAAAATGATCTTTTCATGCTCATTAAAACGTAAAATCCTTCTTGCCTTTTTTTTGTCTATCGGATAAAACTCTTTGGCGCTAAATCCACAAGGAACAATAGAAATTTTTTCCGGAGGTGCATGATAGAGCCGAATCATGTCTTCTTTATCCTGCGGACATTCTGCAATAATGTGATCGGCATTTCTGAAGGTTCGCCTTTCTATTTCAATTCGTTCCGCTGGAAACTGGTCCATTTCTTTTTGATGAATTTTCCTGACAAGTCCCAGTGCATGAAAAGTAACGACATACGGAATATGAAAAACTTTTTTCACTTTCGAAGCCACCAAAGCCGACATAAAAAAGTTTGCATGAATAAGTTCATAAACCACTTCTTCTCTTCTGATAAAGGCGATCATATTATTTGCAAACTCTTCCATCAGGTAAAGTAATTTTTCTTTTGCTACCACTTTTTCTGGGCCGGCTTTTATATGAATCACGCGGATTCCGGGAAGCCAATTAACAATCTCATTTATTTCTGCACTTTCTTTTCTGGTATATATATCTACATTATAACCAAGTTTCACCAATTGTTTTGGAACCTCGGCCACATATACATTCTGGCCACCGCTATCCACGCCGCCTAATGTTGCAAGTGGCGATGCATGTTCACTGATAAATGCAATTCTCTTTTTCATAATTTTCGTTTTTTCCTTTTCAGTTTATTTGCTCAAAATCATTGCCTTGAGTTTTTTAAAAAATAAAAAAATATGCCAATAAGTCTTATCAGTACGACGATAAATTTTATTGTTAAAAGCAAGTCGTTTTGTGAAATAAAAAGCACTAAAGCGAAAGGCGTGTAGAAGTGTTTCTACATACTTTAGTAAAAAAAATTGCAGTTGTACTATAAAAATTTTTCTGATATTTTTTACTGCTTTCGCTGCTCCGGAAAAATTGCCAAAATAAAATAGCATAAATTAAAGAAAGGCGATCATTTATTATCGCAAATCACAGTTCGCCTTCGTTTTTTTTTGTATAAAAGTTTTTTATTTTTTATTAAGAAATTTTCGGTTGGTGCAGTATTTGAATTTTGCAAGTTGTAAAAACATTTTGTTATTAAAGCAAAAATTGCACTATGTATATTTTAGGAATTAATGCAGTATTTCATGATTCGGCCGCGTGTATTTTAAAAGATGGGAAACTATTAGCCGCTACTGAGGAAGAAAGGTTTACGCATATTAAGCATGGCAAGAGGCCTGTTCCTTTTTCAACTTATCAGTTGCCATTTCATGCAATAGATTATTGTTTGGGAGTGGCCGGAATTCATATAAACGATATAGATGAAATTGCTTATTCTTTTGACCCAAAAATTCTGGCCGATAATTTAAATGAGCCTCAAGTATCCATTCCTTATTCACCTCTTCGTGAAAAAGCTGCAGACGGACAGGCAGAATGGGATCCATTATTTTTATCGTTCATTATTAATGCACCACGCCAGCTGGCTGATGGATATCCGCATCATTTGCAAAAAAGATTTGCCGGTGCCAAACCATCTCTCGAAAAATGGCATTACGTCGAACATCATATTGCTCATGCAGCAAGTGCTTTTTTCCCCTCACCATTTTCACATGCTGCCGTTTTAACTATTGATGGAAGAGGGGAAAAAACAACAACCAGTTATTACCTGGGAGAAGGAAGTGACCTGACGAAAATCTCGGAGGTGTTTATGCCTCATTCACTAGGCCTGCTGTATGAAGCAGTAACAAGTTATCTCGGTTTTTTACATTCCTCTGATGAATATAAAGTAATGGCACTTGCATCTTACGGCAAGCCGGTTTTTTTGAATGATTTCCGCTCAATGATCCACGTGGGCGAAAATGGGAAATATACTATCAGCGATTTGAAGCTGGAGGAACGTTTTGGGAAAGCAAGGAAAAGAGATGAACCCTTTTTACCGCATCATTTTGATATTGCTTATTCATTGCAAAAAGTATTGGAAGAGACTGTTTTACAATTGGTGAATTGGTTTCAAAAAGAAACCGGTGAAGAAAATTTATGTATGGCAGGTGGTGTTGCGTTGAATTGTGTATTGAACGGAGTAATTCGCGATTACAGTCATTTCAAAAATATCTGGGTACAGCCGGCATCAGGTGATGCCGGAACGGCTCTTGGGGCCGCTTTATGGGTTGATGCTCAACTAAGAAAAGATGAAAAGAAAAGTTTCACAATGGATCATTGTTACTGGGGGCCGGAATATTCTGATGAAGAAGTGGAGAATTTTTTGAAATGGACAAAAGTTCCTTATCGTAAATTAGAAAACGTAGCTAAAGAAACGGCTGCAATTTTAGCAGAAGATAAAATCATCGGCTGGTTCCAGGGAAGAATGGAATTTGGGCCGCGGGCATTGGGAGCCCGCTCTATCCTTGCTTCGCCGATTCATGCAGAAATGCAGGCAAAATTAAATGATATAAAAGACCGTGAAGATTTCAGACCTGTGGCGCCCGTAGTGCTTGAAAGCGAAGCCGGTGAATGGTTTGAAGGAGCAGGACAATCGCCTTATATGCTGTTCGTTTATTGTGTAAGGTCTGATAAAGCAAATAAAATTCCTGCCGTAAGGCATGTGGATGGTACAGCCAGGATTCAAACAGTAAATGAGGAACAGCATCCGCGGTATCATGCACTTTTAAAAGAATTTAAAAAGTTAACGGGTGTGCCGGTTCTGGTTAATACTTCTTTTAATACACGTGGCGAACCAATTGTTTGTACCCCACGTGATGCTATCGAATGTTTCTGGACCTCACCGTTTGATGCTTTGGTTATTAATTCTTTTTTGTTAGAAAAAAATACGTAAATGATTAAATGTTGATCGATATGCCGGTAAAAGTTTCCATAATTGTTCCAACTTATAAAAGGCCTGCGTTATTGAAAAGATGCATGCAGGCATTGGTTTCACAGGATTTTCCTGATAATGAATATGAAATAATTATTGTTACAGACGGATTGGATGAAGAGACCAATAACATGATGACTCAGTCAGCTTTTTTTGATTTTTTTTCAAATATCTTTTGCTACTCTTTGCCTTTTAAAAAAGGCCCCGCTGCTGCAAGAAATGCCGGATGGCGAATAGCAAAGGGACAACTAATTCTCTTTACTGATGATGATTGTATCCCTGCTTCCAACTGGATAAGAAATTTTTACAACGCCTTTGAATTTTATGGGCAAGCAGCAATTGCATTGACCGGAAAGATAATTGTTCCCTTATCTCCGGAGCCTACAGATTTCGAATTAAATACAGCAAATCTCGAAACCGCTGAATTTGTTACAGCCAATTGTGCCTGCACAAAAGCTTCGCTGGAATTAGTGAATGGATTTGACGAAGCTTTTACCATGGCCTGGCGGGAAGACAGCGATCTGGAGTTTCAATTTTTGAAACAAGAAATACCCATCAAAAAAATAGAAGAAGCGATCGTTGTACATCCTGCCCGTAAGGCATCATGGGGAGTAAGTTTGAAAGAACAACGGAAATCAATGTTCAATGCATTATTGTTTAAAAAGCATCCGCAATTGTATAAAGAAAAAATCAGCTCGCCGGTTTTACGAACCTATTTTCTGATGATTATTTTTTTACTAACCTTTTTTTATGAATGGTCTGAGCAAAATAAAATAATCGCTTTCGTCTCTTTATTTGCATGGGCTTTTCTGATGATTTCGTTTATCTTAAAAAGGCTTACAAACACATCGCGTTCGTTTAGACACGTTTCTGAAATGGTAGCCACATCGCTTTTAATTCCATTTGTCTCAGTTTTTTGGAATCTTTATGGTGCTTTCAAATTTAAAGCGTTAGGTGTATGATAGAAGAATTGGCAAATATTAAAAAGATCGCTGTTTTCCGGGCTTTGCAATTGGGCGATATGCTTTGTGTAATCCCGGCCATCCGCGCTTTGCGCCATGAATATCCAAATGCAAAAATTACTTTGCTGGGTTTGCCGTGGGCAAAAAATTTTGTAGAGAGGTTCAACAGTTACTTTGATAAATTTATCCATTTTCCCGGTTATCCGGGTTTACCCGAACAACATTTTAACGAAGAGGCATTTGATGAATTTTTAAAGATTATGCGTAAAGAGAAATTTGATCTGCTGTTTCAGATGCAGGGCAATGGAACAATTGTAAATCCACTGATGTTTACATTTGGGGCAAAATATGTTGCAGGTTTTTATAACGACAAAAGTTTTGTGGATTCTCCTTTTTTCATGCTGTATCCTGATCACGGGGCAGAAATAAGGCGCCATCTTTTGCTGATGGAACACTTGCAAATACCTGCGCAAGGTGACCATTTGGAATTTCCATTAACCAAAAAGGACCAAAAAGATTTTGATGAATTACTGCTTCCAGTTTATCCTAAAAATTATATCATTATTCATCCCGGATCCCGTGGAAGGCACAGACAATGGCCGCCAAAATTCTTTGCTTTAATAGCCGATTATTGTATTGAACAAGGATTTACAATTGTGATTACAGGCACAAAAGAAGAAAGTGATATCACCGGGGAATTGATAAAATGCATGCATCATGTGCCAATTGACCTTACCGGTAAAACCTCTCTTGGCGCTATTGCAATTCTGATAAAAGATGCTTTTGCCATTATATGTAATTGCACGGGAGTTTCACATGTGGCTGATGCTTTTGATACTCCATCGGTTGTTATAAGCATGGATGGCGAACCAAAACGGTGGGCGCCGTTGAACAGAAAATTACACCATGTAATTGATTGGACAAAACATCCGCATTTTGAAAAAGTTCTTTTAGAAACTGATACTTTAATAAAAAATTTATTGGCGCCTAAAGATTAAAAATTTTTTTCTCTGATACTTTCTTTAAAAATTATTGAAATCCTTTTCTAACATCACGATCTTTCTTCAGCTTCATTAAGAAAAGAGAATTTCAATCGGGAAAATCACATAGACAGAATTAAAACAACCGTTTGCGTTTCCTTTTTTAATTTGGGTACATTATGTTTGTTAGATAATAGTGTTTAATGGAACTGTACGATGAAATTATTTCAGGATATAATTTAGGTGTAAACGACCTGGATGTGGAGCCGATTGTTAACGGCCTTATTAATGCTACGTGGCGGATCAATAATTCTCACCATTCCTATATTCTTCAAAAAGTAAATCATCACATTTTCAAAAGCCCGGAAAGTATCGCCTCAAATGTAAGGATGGTAGCCGATTATTTATCAAAACATCATCCCGGCTATTTTTTTGTTTCTCCAATTCAAACCCGTAACGGTGCCGAAATGATGCACATTCCCAATCGTGGTTACTTTCGCCTGATTCCTTTCGTAAAAGATTCGCATACAATTAATACTGTGGAAAAGCCGCAACAGGCATTTGAAGCAGCGAAAAAGTTTGGAGAATTTACAAGATTGCTTGCAGGATTTCCGGTAGAAAAATTAAAAATTACTTTACCGGATTTTCACAATCTTACACTTAGATACCAGCAATTTTTACAAGCATTGGAAACGGGAAATAAAACGCGTTTAAACGTATCCAAAGAATACATTCAATTTATAAAAGAACATAAAAATATTGTTGACATTTACGAAAGTATTCTGCAAAATCCTTCTTTTAAATTGCGCGTAACTCATCATGATACCAAGATAAGTAATGTATTATTTGATGCAGAAAACAAGGGATTGTGTGTAATAGATCTGGATACTTTGATGCCTGGATATTTTATCAGCGATGTAGGTGATATGGTGCGTACTTATTTGTCGCCGGTAAATGAAGAGGAAAAAGATTTCTCTAAAATTTGCATTCGTGAAGAGTATTTCAAATCCATCTGGGATGGATATATGTCTGAAATGAAAAATGAATTAAATGATGAAGAAAGACGTCATTTTATTTATGCAGGAAAATTTATGATTTACATGCAGGCAATCCGTTTTCTCACCGACCATCTCAATAACGACACCTATTATGGAGCAAAATATGAAGGACAGAATTTTGTGAGAGCCGGCAATCAGATTACATTGCTTAAAAAATTAATTGAGAAAGAAAATGTATTGAAAAGTTTAATTAAAAGATAAGATTTACCAAAGATTTCAAATAAAACCAATCTGGTGTTGCCATGAATCTTTGACTGGGCGATAAAGTCAGGAAGGGAACCGGAATCTGAATCTCAGAAAGTTTATTGTGGTCTCGCCAGGAATCGAACCTGGATCTGGAGCTTCGGAAACTCTTATACTATCCATTGTACTACGAGACCAAAAACTTTCAACTTTGGACCTTCAACCTTCAACTTTAAACTTTCAGGGCCTCAGGCTCCAAAGGCTGCAATATTACTTCCAAAAATTTTAACTGCAATAGCAATTAATATTACGCCAAAAAATTTTCTGATTACCGACAATCCGCTTGGCCCTAAAACCTTTTCTACCCAATTAAGAGATTTTAAAACAACAAAAATGACGATACAATTTATCAGAATTCCCAATAAAATATTAATATCATGATAGCCGGCTTTTAACGACATAATTGTTGTGAGCGTGCCCGAACCGGCAATCAAAGGAAACGCAATAGGAACCATACTTCCGCTTTTAGGGTTGTTTTCTGGTTTAAAAAAATCAACTCCAAGAATCATTTCAAGGCCAATAATAAAAATCACAATACTTCCTGCTACTGCAAATGAATGAACATCAAGGCCAAGGAGGTTCAAAAATTGTTCGCCAACAAATAAAAATAAAATCATTAAAGCGCCCGAAGCAATCGTAGCCTGCAAGGATCGTATCTGTCCGCCCATCTTGTCTTTCAAAGAAATCAGCACTGGAATAGATCCTAAAATATCTATCACAGCAAACAAAGTAAATGTGATAGTTATTAATTCAGTCTTTGAAATGTTGGAGAAGCTCGGCATTCCTTTTTTTTCAAATTTAGGAAAGATGATGCAGAGGCGTAGAAAAAATGCATTATAAAAATCATGAACTGTAACATAGATTTTTCAGTAAGGATTTTTTAAACAGGAAGCAAATCGCAAAAATAAAACCCATAATCCTCTGTCTCCGCTGTTTTAAAGCAATTGTTTTCCGGCTGTTTTGGTGCGGCATATTTTCTATAGATCATTTCTCCTTTTGTAAAAGAGATTGGCTTTGTAAATAACGGACCTGCAAAAACAAAAGTATGAAATTCTCCGTTTTCTCCGCATACATCTACATTTTGAGGAAGATCATTAATAAAAGTTCTGTCAATGATCCTTCCACAAAAGCTTTTATCAAGAAATTTTTCATTCACACACACGACGATCGCTTGAAAACCAAGATCAATAAATTGA
>DATILZ010000259.1:0-3442 GCA_035475995.1 Hanamia sp.
CTGGAGGTCTTTCCAGGGTAAAGCTGCAGGATCTTTTATGGATAAATATTTTATCTTTTTATCACCAACGTTTAATATATCGCCCTGTTCGCTTACTTCTTTATCATAAATACCATACACACTGTCGTATTTTAAAAGATACGCTGCATTTTCAAGGGTCATTAAATCATTGATGGCTACTACTTCAAGTTCCGGCGTATCCATTATTACTTTTAAAGAAGCCCGTCCAATTCTGCCAAAACCATTTATTCCTATTTTCATTTGAAATTCAAATTAATTATTTAAAAAAATAGCATTGGTCTTGGCAAACACATCAAAAGAAAAAAACTACGCCATTTGTTTTTTCTTTTTTGAATCAATTGCTTTTAACAATGAATCATAGGCTTTATTAAATTTCTGAACGCCTTCTTCTTCTAATTTTTGCGTAATGTCATCAATATTGATCCCGTTTTCTTTCAATTGATTCAATTCCTGTTTTGCCTGAACCAGGTTATTTTCCAAATGATCAACTGCTTTGCCAT
Organism: Hanamia sp.; assembly: GCA_035475995.1. Classification (GTDB taxonomy): domain Bacteria; phylum Bacteroidota; class Bacteroidia; order Chitinophagales; family Chitinophagaceae; genus Ginsengibacter. Next base: position 522 of record DATILZ010000259.1, read on the forward strand.
GATCTCTGAAAGCGTCAATTGTTTCAAGAGGAAGCGTATCAATAGTATCCGGACCAATCAACGCTTCCACATATTTCACATCGCTGAATGAAGGATCTTTTGTACTGGTACTTGCCCATAATACTTTTTGCTTTTTAGCGCCTTGTTTTTCAAGATTTCTGAAACGGTCGCCAAAAAAAACTTCTTTAAAAATCTGGTAAGCTTCTTTTGCTGAATCAATCGCTATTTCTCCAACAAGATTATCTAATTTTTTTTCTTTCAAAACCGGATCAAGCATCACATCAATTCTGCTCAGAAAAAAACTGGCTACCGAAGCGATGTGATCTATCGGCTGATTGTTTTTTACACGTTCTTCCAATCCTGAAATATATGCTTCTGTAACTTCCCGGTAGCGCGGCAGGCCAAATAATAAAGTGATATTTATATTAATTCCTTCACTGATGCATTTTTTGATAGCAACAAGACCTTCTTTTGTTCCCGGAATTTTTATCATTACATTTTCCCGGCTAACAGATTTCCATAATTGGCGCGCCTGATTTATAGTGCCTTCTGTATCATTTGCCAAATGAGGCGACACTTCGAGGCTTACAAAACCATCCGTGCCTTTTGCTTTATCATAAACCGGTTTCAAAATATCGGCAGCACGCTGGATATCATTTACAGCAAATCCGAAGAATATTTCTTCATTATTTTTTCCTTTAGCAGCAAATGTTCTGATATCCTCATCATAATCAGAACTGCTGTCAACTGCTTTTTCAAAAATCGAAGGGTTGGAAGTAATTCCGGTAAGGCCATCTTCATCGATCAGTTTTTGAAGTTTGCCACTGTCCATTAATTCACGATCAAAAAAATCAAGCCAGATGCTTTGTCCTAAATCGTGAATGCTTTTTACATTATTCATTTGTGCTTTTTTTATTTTTTTTAATGCCTTCAAAGCCTCAAAGGATATGCCATTCCCAGGCTCTCCAAAAGAGAATTTTAAAAGTTTTTGAGGGTTAAAATTACACAATAAAAAATAAAGAAGTTTTCTAATAAAGAAAAAATATGCATTTTTAATTTTTGTAAATGCATGTCTTCTTTAAGTAGTGTAATCAGGGAGCAAACAAATAAACACTTTCTGTTTCTTTATTTAATAGAATTTACTCATCGATATTCATTCCTATTTTTGATGCAGTAAACCAATAAATAACAGGAATTCGTATTTTTAATTAAATAAAAAAAAGACTGCTCTAAAAACTGCGAAATAATCAATATGAACAGAAGAAAATTTATTAAGAACGGAACGCTTGCCGGCTTTGGCTTGCCTGCAATTATCAGTACATCTTATGATGAAAAAACAGTGGATGGAAAAGAAAACACATTTTTTAAAGATGAAGATCTACTTGAAATAACGATTCCTGCTTTACAGGAAAAAATGAAAAACGGTTCACTTACTTCAAAGTCTATCACCGAATGGTATTTAACCAGGATTGCGAAAATTGATAAAAGCGGGCCGGCCATCAACAGTATTATTGAACTAAATCCGGATGCAATAAGTATAGCGGAAGCGATGGATAATGAAAGAAAAAATGGCAAAGTAAGGAGTGCGCTTCACGGCATTCCCGTTTTAATAAAAGACAATATTGACACCGGCGATAAAATGATGACAACAGCCGGATCGTTGGCTTTGCTGGGAAATAAAGCGTCTAAAGATGCATTTATCGTTAGCAGGCTGAGAGAAGCGGGCGCGGTATTATTAGGAAAAACAAACCTTAGTGAATTTGCTAATTTTCGCTCAACCTTTTCTACCAGCGGATGGAGCAGCCGCGGTGGACAAACAAAATGCCCTTACGTTCTGGATCGCAATCCATCAGGTTCCAGTTCGGGTTCGGCATCGGCAGTAGCCTCAAATCTTTGTACGATTGCCATTGGAACAGAAACAAATGGATCAGTAGTAAGTCCGGCATCAGTGAACGGGCTGGTTGGGATCAAACCGACTGTTGGATTATGGAGCCGCTCCGGAATTATTCCCATTTCTGCAACGCAGGATACAGCAGGGCCAATTGCACGCACTGTAACAGATGCGGCCATTTTATTATCACATCTTACCGGCATTGATGAAAAAGATACAGAGACTTTGAAAAGTAAAGGAAAAATTGAAAAAGATTATTCTCAATTTTTAACCAAAGATGGATTAAAAGGAAAACGCCTCGGTATTGAAAAATCTTTTTTTAAAGGAGGTAATCCAGATGTAATTAATTTGTTGGAAAAAACGATTGCGTTACTTAAAGAAAATGGGGCAACGATCGTGGAACTGGATATTTTAAAACAATTAAGCCCTGCGCAAAAAGGTGAATACACGGTGCTGCAATATGAGTTTAAAGATGGACTAAACAAATATCTTTCTACATCAAATGCAAAAGTAAAATCATTGAAAGAAGTGATTGATTTTAATAACCAACATCCAAAAGAAGCAATGCCTTACTTTAAGCAGGAAATATTGATCAGCTCCAATGAAAAAGGCGATTTGAACAGTAAAGAATATAAAGAAGCGCTTGAAAAAGTATTATCGTCAAGGCAAATAATTGACGAACTAATACAACAGAATAAACTGGATGCTTTGTGTGGAGTTACCAATGGATTAGCATGTTGTATTGATTTGGTAAATGGCGATTATGATACCGGTTTTTCGTTTTCTTCGCCGGCAGCGATGGCTGGATATCCTCACATTACTGTACCTATGGGTTTTGTGCATGATTTGCCAATTGGCTTCTCATTTTTTGGAACCGGCTATACAGAACATGATTTAATTAAATTGGCTTATGCGTTCGAACAGGCTTCCAAAAAAAGAAGTGGACCACATTTTATTGCTTCCATTATTTCTTCCTCAAAATAATTTGATAAAAATTACCGGTTATTCTTCCAAAAATAAATCTGTATAA
>DATILZ010000260.1:0-2972 GCA_035475995.1 Hanamia sp.
CGAATTATTTTCATTATAAAAAACAGTATGTTCCATTTATTGATAAGGAAGGAAACAGAAAAGTTTGGATTAATTGCTTTTGTGAAGATTCTCACATCGATTATTGGAAAAAAAATATCGTTTTTGTTGATGATGGAGGAAGATGTTTCTTTAATCTAATAATTAATATTACTGACGAAACATTTTCTAATCTTATAATTAATGGTTATGGTTAAAAAAACTCGCCATTCAGCAAAAACACAAATAGTAATTGTCTCTCTTTTACTGCAATTAAATGAAAGTTAAAAACAGTTGCTCAGCCAAATATAGCTTTACTTACATTAATCAGACATCAAACATCTTACCTCCATTCATTTTTTCACCATTCATATTTCACAAAACAATTCACAATTTGATTTTTAAGCAAATGTTCAATGACGTACTTTTGCGCAGATTTTAAAAATTTAAACATGCAACTTTCCGCACTTCTAAACAAATTTAACGAACCCGAAACCCTCAAAATGGCCAAACTGGGCCGTGAATTACGAGCCAAAGGAATTAATGTAATTGACCTCAGTCTTGGTGAACCTGATTTTAACACACCTGAACATATTAAAGACGCTGCAAAAAAAGCAATTGATGAAAACTGGAGCCATTATACGCCCGTTTCAGGTTATGCAGATTTGAAAGAAACGATTTGCAAAAAATTATTGCGCGATAATGGCCTTGAATATTCACCGAATCAAATCGTGGTGAGCACCGGCGCTAAACAATGTATCGCAAATACCATGTTCAGCATTCTTTATGATGAGGATGAAATAATTATTCCTACACCTTACTGGGTTTCTTATTCAGAAATCGCCAGGATGACAAGGGCAAAAGTTGTGTTTGTACATACCACTCCTGAAAGCGGATTTAAACTGACTCCTGAACAGTTGGAAAATGCCATTACAGAAAGAACAAAACTTTTTATATTCTCTTCGCCGTGCAATCCAACCGGTACAGTTTATTCTAAAAATGAATTGGAAGCACTGGCAAAAGTTTTTGAAAAACATCCCAATGTGTATATCATAAGCGATGAGATTTATGAATACATTAATTATTCTCACGAAGGTGGAAAGTATGAAAGCATTGCGCAATTTCCATCAGTAAAAGAAAGGGTAATTATTATAAACGGATTGAGCAAAGGATTTGCAATGACCGGATGGAGATTGGGCTACACAGCCTCTGCTCCTGAAATTGCAAAAGCGAATGAAAAAATCCAGGGACAATTTACAAGTGGTCCCAATTCTATCACCCAACGTGCTGCTATTACCGCTCTTGCTTCGCCCTTAACCGCCACTTATGAAATGGTAACAGAATTTAAACGCCGCAGGCAAAGAGTGATTGAATTATTAAAAGAATTACCGAATTTAATATGCGTGGAACCACAAGGAGCGTTTTATATTTTCCCTGATGTGCATTATTATTTTGGGAAAAGCCTGGATGGTGAAACTATCACTAATTCGAGCGAACTTTGTATGTATCTTTTAAATACCGCACATATTTCAACAGTTTCCGGCGATGCTTTTGGACAACCAGGTCACATCCGCATTTCATTTGCAAACAGCATGGAAAATATTGAGGAAGGGTTTAAAAGAATAAAAAGCGGTTTGGAAAAACTTTCTTAAATGGATTGATTTTTTTAATTAAAACATAAGACTATGAAAAGAGTTTTAGCGGTTGTTTTTTTAATCATTATTTTACTCGCTGTATGGTTTTTATTTTTTAAAACCAAAGAAGTAACGACTGCGACAGTTCCAACACAAACGACTGCAGTTAAAAAACATTCTGATGAATTTAATCAAAAATTAGCTGGAATGATGAATGCATATATGGAAATGAAAAATGCTTTCGTAGATGCAGATTCGGTAGAAGTAAAAACAAAAACTACACAATTTATTTCTTCTATAGATAGCCTTAATCTAAGTGAACTTCATGAAAAAGATTCTTCTTTATTTATTGCTGCACAACAAAACATAAGTGACATCAAAGCCAATGCAGCACCGATTTTGAAAGAAAACGATATAACAGAAATGCGTCATGATTTTAGCATGGTTTCAGAAAATTTATACCCGCTTTTAAAAACGATTGGTTATGAAGGGCAGAAACTATATTGGCAAAATTGTCCTATGGCTTTTGGAGATGATAAACCTGCAAACTGGCTGAGCAATACTTCCGAAATTCTCAATCCTTATTTGGGTAAAAAAAATCCTGAATATAAATCTGCCATGCTTCATTGCGGAGAAAATATGGATTCGCTTTATTTGAAATAGGACAAATGAATTCGGACTAGCTGAACACACAACCGCAAATACGGAACTCAAATCATTTCTAAAGAAAACAGGAAACCGGCTTATTTATTCTTTTGCTGAAAAAACTGTTCGTTGAATTCTTCTAATCCATTTAAATCCCTGGCAAGTTAAAGATTCTTATTCGTGCAAATTGATTAATTCGTGGTTAAAGTACTATTTCCCTGCAAACCTCCGGTATGAATGCATAAAATTTTTGAGCCTTCCGGAAAATATTTTTTTTCAATTAAATCCTTTACTCCAAACATCATTTTCGCTGTGTAAACAAAATCCAAAGCGACTTTATTCTGCAGATAAAAATCATTCATAAAAGAAATTAATTCTTCTGTTTTTTTTGCGTATCCACCAAAATGATAATCATTAAAAAAAGAATATTTTTTCTGTGGATTCACTTTTAATTCTGTGAATCTTTTTTGAATATCATTGAAGTTTTTTAAAACACCGAAACCGATAATTTCTGTTTCATTTTTATTCGAATCAACAAGTCCGGCAAACGCTGTAGCCGTTCCAATCGGCAGGCAAACATGGGTAAAATTTTTATCACTGAAATATTGATTAATTAACATCGCACCTTCTTTTCCTTTAACAGAAAATCCTCCTTCAGGAATTAAAATATGTTCCCCATGTTTGGTTTTCAGTTCT
>DATILZ010000261.1:0-2978 GCA_035475995.1 Hanamia sp.
GCGCTGATTGAAATGAAAATCATACGTCCATGCTGTACCGATTATCAGAGCCTGATAAAGCACCCTGTCATTTCCTGAATGTTCTGTTTCTTGCAATAAACTTCTTGTAGAATCCATCCATTTTAAATGATAAGGAATTAATTGATGAATGCTTAATTGTAAAAAAGAAGTATCACTTTTAAGGTCTTCAACGAGCGAAGCCATATATTCATTTTCTTTGGAAAGATTGTTTAAATATTCCCTGTAACTCTCTGCAAAAAAACCAAGCGTTACCGCAAGGAATATCATTAAGAATTCCAGAAAATATTCTTTGAAGTTTTTCTTTTTATGATGAAGATCAGGATGATGATGTACTTCCATTTGTTTTGATGACTTATTATTTTGAAATTACTGTTGGCCTTTCATTTACAGCGCTCCTCATTTATTCGACGACTTATATTTTTTATTTAATTCTGTCAAAAGCGATTTTGCATTTTTAAATAACTTCATTTCCAAGACTATTAAATGTTTATTATTAAAGGATTTTAGCTGGCAATAGCTCGCATATTCAATCATCATATTACGGGCAGTTGTGAGCAATGGAATATTTTGTTGCATGAAAGTATCAATTGCTTGTTTTGAGATCTGCAAATCCATCACAGGCAAGAAATACCAGGCATCAAATATTTTGTTCCTTAGGCTGACTATGTTTGATTGGTATATTAAATCCAGGTTTATATATATTGCTAATTCTTTGGTTGATTGATCATATCGGGCAAGTGCAGTATCAATTGCGTAATTTCCAAAATACCGAAGTGCCCCTGAACTTTTCAATTGTGCCATTGTAGCATCTTCTGTTTGAAAAGTTGTTGTTCGTGTACCAAATCTTCCGTAATAATACCATGTACCACCGGGCAGTTCATGAATATTTTTTGTATGAACAATATTTATAAATGTATCAAGACGGTCATCCACAAACTTCAATTCATTTATGTCTTGGTTCAAGTTTACTGTGTCTTTTTTTAAATCTTCTATCATAGATCGGACATATTCATTTGATGTATTCCTTTCTGTAATTGTTTCTCTTATTGTTTCTGCAAAAAAACCCAACGTTACCGCGAGAAATATCATTGAGAATTCGAAGAAATATTCTTTGAAATTTTTCTTTTTATGATGAAGGTCCGGATGATGATGAACTTCCATTGGTTTGAATTTATTCATTATTTAAACGGTATTCTTTGTTGATAATTTGCAGGAGCGAAGCCGCCGCTTTTTTTTGTTCCTGCAATATGCCTGCTTCGCCAATAAAAGTGGATTTGCGTTCGTGCAAATAAAATATCAGGAGGTTAATCTTGTCCGGATCATGATTCCTTAACTGTGGATTGCCGGTTGGTTTTATGAGATTTGAAAATATGGAAGCAGAAGTATCTACTGAAAAATCTGAACCGCCGGTTTTAACCATTGTATTAAACACAGAAGCATCAAAAAGATTTCCGAGCAAAGGATACGAGAGGTCCGCTTCATGTATGTCAACAGGCGTCAGTGCTTCATAACTACTAATAATTTTTTCAAACTTTATTAAACCCTCAATTACTTTCCTATTGGTTATCAGCCTTAGATTTCCTGAATGTTCTAACTCTGTTATGGTGGTGTTCGTTGGTTCAAACATTCTTACTCTTGTTGAGCTTCTTGCTAAATAATAAAGGCTGCCGCCATTGGAAACAGGCTCTGGCTGTTGCAACATGTAGATCAATGAATCTAATTGATTGATGCGAAAAAATAAAACAGGCTTAAAATCATTGATAGCTGCTGTATCTGCAATCAGATCTTTTTTTATGCTGATAACATATTCTTTTCCTTTTGACCTGTCACTTAATTTTTCCCGGATATTTTCTGCGATAAAACCAAGAAACACAGCAAGAAATATCATTAGAAACTCCAAAAAGTATTCTTTGAAATTTTTCTTCTTATGATGAAGATCGGGATGATGATGTACTTCCATATTTGATTATTTTAAGTCATACTCTTTGTTATTCCAGCAGATATTCTCCCCATTTTTTTGGTGTAACCTGATGCGCATATTTATGAACTTCCATTTGTTTTAATTATTTTAAATGATATTCTTTTTTTAAAGCAGCTATTGCTATAATTGCCTGTAATCTTGCAGCGTTAAATATTTGAATTTCTACCCGGTAATTTCTGGAAGAAGTATAAGCCCAGTTTCTTAGCTGTTGCCACAAAGCTTTATCATAGGTAAGTAAAGGATAATTATTATTCATGAACCGCATTGCTCTTTCATTATTCACTGTTAAATTAATTGCAATATCACTTAAAGAATCTAATGAATTGAAATAGGACTGATCAAAGACCTTTTGAACCAGGCTCCAATTTTCTATTTTTTGCGGTTCGAACCTGGTTTGACCTAAATAAATAAATTGTACTGATTCTTCATAGTTCATAATTTTTCGAATCAGTGATGTATCACCAAGATACCTTAATGCTCCTGAACTTTTTAACTGCTGAAGTGTGGCATCATGAGAAACGAAATTCCAGCGAGCGCTTGATAAATATTCATAATAATAAAGTTTGCCTCCAACAATTAATTTAGGATCGCTACTTAGTAAATTTCCCAAACTGTCTCCTGCTGTGATAATTAAATTCTGTATATGCGCAGCACGGTTTAATTCCACCGTATCGGTAGCAAGGTCTTCAATTAGCAGGCTTGCATATTCTCCCGCACTTTTATGTTCAACGTAATTTTCGCGAATATTCTCTGCAATAAACCCCATTGTTACTGCAAGAAATATCATTAAGAATTCTAAAAAATATTCTTTGAAATTTTTCTTTTCTACTTTAGGGTGATGATGTACTTCCATTGGTTTTATTTAAGATGATGCTTGTTTTTGTAGAAAACTATAAGACTCGTTGCTTTTCCCCGTAAATTATTTAACTCGATGCTTTGTGCCTTTGTAACCCTTAAATACAATTGTACCTGGTTA
>DATILZ010000262.1:0-7508 GCA_035475995.1 Hanamia sp.
ACCTGCGAAGGCCTTTGGGTAACGGAGGCTATTTTGGTAATAGAAATAGAAGAAGTATTGGAAGCAAGAATGCAATTTTGCGGAGCAAACTCATCTATTTCTTTAAATATTTTTAATTTTAAATCAATATTTTCTGTTGCTGCTTCCACTACCAAATCACTTTTCTGAACGCCATCTTTTAAAGAAGTAAAAGTGGTAATATTCTCTATTGTTTTATTTTTAATTTCTTCTGAAATGAAGTTTTTTGATACTTGCCGGTCCAGATTTTTTTTAATGGTAGCAATTGCTTTATCCAATTGATTTTGTGAAACATCTATGAGATTTACGGAAAAATTATTTTGTGCAAATACATGTGCAATTCCGTTTCCCATGGTACCGGCGCCGATTACTGCAATGTTTTTTATGGTCATAAATTACTTTTAATTCGAACAAAAATAACAGAAAAAAGGTAAGTGCTAAACGGCAGCAATAGAACAAATAAACGGCATTTATAATTTCAAAAGAAAAAGAAAAGTCTTTGCTTTTGTTTTAATGGCGCACGTAGTTTTACGATGCCTTCATTAGTTTATTTACGATAAACACAGTAAAATTAATGCCTCCAAAATAAAGCAGTAGTGCTCTTGTGGAGCGGGTTGCAGCGGCATATCTTTGCATTCAGAAGTTGATTGATGTTCAACAGACATTAATCGAAACCAATCCAAATCCATTGAAAAATATTGTTCCTCTAATCCGGGAAAAACCAATAAAATCCGATATCAGTCAACTTCTTTTTTTTGAATCTTCATCCTTTGAAAAATAAATATCTGAATGAAAACCTGCTCTGTGAAGAGTTGAAATTTAAATCCTGAAAAACTTTACCCCGGGCCTAAATTTTTTAAAGGCTTCTGCTAAATCAGCGGAAGCTTTTTTATTTTAAAAAAATTCAGGAAACAAAGAAATAATATGAATTCCTGATTTTCAAAAGAACAACGGTTCAGACCGCTTTAGCGTTCCGATCCTGGCTCAGGCTGCTTTGGCGTTCCACCCCTGTTATTGATTTTTAAAATCTCCCCTCTTCCACGCTTTTATAAATTCCGCCCATGCAAGAGGATTAAAAATATTTTGAGGGGGAAGCTGGCCGGCAGAATAAAATTTTCTTTGATTTTGCTTGAAGTAATTATTGGTCGCTTCTCTCCCATTCACCGGATATACGGAAAGCAAGGCGCGGCGATTCGCTTCAGATAAGTTTTGACGGGCAATTTCCTGCTGGTCGTCCGGAACTTTTACGTTTGCAAAATCCCGTTCAAATTCCTGCTGTGTTGGATATTTTTTGATAATGGTGGCAGCAAGATATACGGTATCCTGAACCATTAATTGAATCATACTTTGCTGATTTCCATCCAGGTTTTTGGGAATTGTTACTAATTTGGGCTTATAACCAACGCTTGTAAATTCCAACTCATCGCCTTTCAAAACAACAATCGAAAAAACGCCCTGGTCATTTGTTAACGTTCCCTGGTTGCGGCCTTTTACCATAATACTTACAGAAGGCAATCCCTGCAGGCTATCCGCAGACATTACTACGCCATACAATTGCACCACCGAATCTTTGTACGTTTCAAATTGCGCTTTTACCGATACCGGAATCGCAAATAAAAGAAAGAAAAAATATGGTATAAATCTTTTCATAAATTAAAATGTAAAGTTCGGATTTTCCTGCGAAAGTTCCTGCTTGAGTAAACAAAGTAAGGTTATCAATGTTTAAATTTGCAGGCAGTATTCCTTTTTAACAAAAAATTGAACCATGACTGAAAATGATGTATTGAAAGCCTTAAGCACTGTGGAAGAGCCGGATTTTAAAAAAGATTTAGTAACCCTGGATATGGTTAAGGATATTAAAATTGAAAACAACAGCGTTTCATTTACCATAATCCTTACCACTCCCGCCTGCCCTTTAAAAGACCTGATAAAATCAAGGTGTTTTACGGCCATTCATACAATGATAAATGAAGATGTAGAGATCAAAATTAATTTCACCAGCAGAACAACTTCATTGCGCACTGATAAAAAAGATGTTCTCAAAGATGTAAGAAACATCATTGCAGTTGTAAGTGGAAAAGGCGGTGTGGGAAAAAGTACTGTTGCTGCCAACCTCGCGCTCGCGCTTGCTGCAGGTGGTGCAAAAGTCGGGTTGATGGATGCCGATATTTATGGGCCGAGCGTTCCGATTATGTTTGGTATTCGTGGCGAAAGGCCACAGATGCGCGATGTGAATGGCAAAGGAAAAATTGTTCCGATAGAACGTTATGGAATAAAAGTGATGAGTATTGGTTTACTGGTTGATGAAAAACAAGCAGTGGTTTGGCGTGGACCTATGGTAAGCAGCGCCGTTCGCCAGTTCGTATCAGACGTGGATTGGGGCGAGTTGGATTACCTCGTCATTGACATGCCGCCGGGAACGGGAGACATTCATTTAACGATTGTACAGACAGTTCCTGTTACCGGTGCCATCGTTGTAAGTACTCCTCAGCTGGTAGCGCTTGCAGATGCGAAAAAAGGAATTACGATGTTTAATCAGCCGGGGCTGAAAGTGCCGGTGATCGGGCTGGTAGAGAATATGAGTTATTTTACTCCGGAAGAATTGCCGGATCATAAATATTATATTTTTGGAAAAGAAGGTGCAAAAAACCTGGCCAGCGAATTTGATATTCCGTTTCTTGGAGAAATTCCACTGGTGCAATCTATCCGTGAAGGCGGTGATATTGGGATTCCGGTTATGATTGGCGATGATGAAATTTCTAAAAAAGCATTTATGGATTTTGGTGATAATGCGATCAGGGCAATCTCTTTGAGAAATGCAAATTTGCCGGTTACCGAACTCAGCGAAATTTTGGCAGGATAGTTATTTTATCGAAAAGAGTAAGTTTTGAAAATAAATTAAGCTGATTAACAACAGGAAATCTTTTTCACCCTGTTTTCATGCCGGCCACCTTCAAACTCAGTGTGGATAAATATCTCCAGCATTTTTTCTACTAAATGTTCTCTAACAAAACGTGCGGGAATACAAATAATATTTGCATCATTATGCTGGCGTGCAAGCCCCGCTAGTTCTTCGCCCCAGCAGATGGCTGCACGGATATTCTGGTGTTTATTAGCCGTGATTGCAACGCCATTTCCACTTCCGCAAATTAAGATTCCAAAAGCTGCTTCATTATTTTCAACAGCTTCTGCAACAGGATGTGCAAAATCAGGATAATCAACAGACTCCGTTGAATCAGTTCCAAAATCTTTCCATGTTACATTTTTTCCATCCAGAAAAGAGATAATAGCTTCTTTATAATTGAAACCGGCGTGGTCGCTGCCAATAGCAACGGGCAATGATAAATTAAAGGGAGACATAGCTTACGATTTTTAGAGCTGTAAAGATAAAACATTGAAATTTTATTGCGGGTTTATTCACCAATTAATTGATGTTTTTTTTGAAAAGGAATATTTTATTGCAACCTTTGCAAATTCTCTTGAGTCACGATTAAAAGAAGGCTTTTGGACTTTTAATAAGAAAGAACATATAATTTTAATTTGTTTATTTGTTTACACTAAAATAGATACCAGCATAGCTGGAAAACAGCTGCTACTCTATCGCAATATTATTACTGATTCTTTGGCTGTTATCTGCCTGTTACCTTCTTTTCTTCCACTGCATTACCACTGCGTTAATTAATGCAGTGGTAACGCAGTGGAACGCGATGAAATACGACGCAGCTAAAAGGAAGGTATAAAAGAGAAGGAATTGAAAGAATAGGGGCAACAACAATATGAAAAGAAAAAAGACTTTTCTTTAAAATCGAGTTATTAAAATTTGAAGCGTTAATTTTAGCCGCAAAATATTGACTATGAAAATGTTAGAAAATAAAGTTGTGATCATTACCGGGGGAAGCCGCGGCATTGGTGAAGCAATCGTTTTGAAACTTGCTGAAAATGGCGCTCACATTGCTTTTTCTTATGTAAGCAGTGATGAAAAAGCAAAGGCATTGGAAGAAAAAATTCAATCATTTGGTGTAAAAGCAAAAGCCTATAAAAGCAACGCTGCTGATTTTTCTGATTGCGAAAAAATGGTAAATGACGTTATAAAAGAATTTGGAACGGTAGATATCCTGGTAAACAATGCGGGGATTTCAAAAGACAATTTATTATTAAGAATGACACCTGAACAATGGGATGAAGTGATGGCGACGAATTTAAAAAGTGTCTTTAATATGACGAAACAGGTAACCCGGCCTATGATGAAAGCGCGAAAAGGAAGTATTATTAACATGAGTTCGATAATAGGCATGAGAGGCAATGCAGGACAAAGCAGCTATGCAGCAAGCAAAGCCGGAATTATTGGTTTTACCAAATCCATAGCTGCCGAACTCGGAAGCAGAAATATTCGCTGTAATGCAATAGCGCCGGGCTTCGTAGAAACAGATATGACACATTATTTAAAAGAGGGAGAAGCGGCAAAATCATTCTTAGAGAAAATTCCATTAGGACGTTTTGGAAGCGCTGAAGAGATTGCAAACGTTACACTTTTTCTGGCAAGTGATATGAGTTCTTACATTACCGGCCAGGTGATCAGCGTTTGCGGAGGCCTAAATCCATAACTACAACCTAATACTACAACCTAATACCTAATACCTACAACCTAAATAAAAATGGAAGCTTATAAAAAACTTTTAAAAAACAACAAAGAATGGGCAGAAGCACAGGTTAAGGAAGATCCTGAATATTTTGAAAGGCTTGTAAAAATCCAAAATCCTGAAACTTTATGGATTGGGTGCAGCGACAGCCGCGTACCTGCCGACAGGATTACTGGTACAGATCCCGGAGAAATTTTTGTTCACCGGAATATCTCAAACCTTGTAGTTCCGACGGATTTAAATCTATTGAGCGTATTACAATTTGCAGTTGAAATTTTAAAAGTAAGACACATCATTGTTTGTGGTCATCACAATTGTGGCGGTGTAGCTGCAGCAATGTCGCACAAGAGTTATGGACTGATGGATCAATGGATCTGGAATATCAAAAACGTATATCGTATGCACCGCGAAGAAATAGACGCACTGGCAACTTATGAAGAAAGACATCATTTGCTTACCCAATTAAATGTAAAAGAACAGGTAATGAATCTTGCTAAAACTTCCATCATTCAAAACGCCTGGAAACATGATGAAATTCCCCATTTACATGGCTGGGTATATGACCTCCGCGACGGCATTATTCATACCGTTTTTGAAATGCCTGCAGGAACGATGCTTGATCCGATTTATGAAATGGATATTTAATGTTTCGGGAAAAGGAATATTTTCTTAAAATCTTTTTTAAAAAAAATTACTGGCATAACTTTCATGACATTCAAAATTATTCCTAATGACTCTTCTACATAATATTGGTGGATTTTTCTGGAGAATCTTCAAAGCAGTTTTTGTAAGAGAAAAAGATTGTTGTAAATAAAACAAGACCCTTATTTTATACAATTATTAAAATACAAACCGGTAATATTTATTTTGTAGGGGCCGGGTTTACCCCCGCCCTTTTTTGTTTGGGCAGTTTTATTTTTTAATGAGTTTGTAATGATTTTAGTTTACCCCCGCCTTTTTTTGTTTCGGCAGTTTTATTTTTTAATGAGTTTGTAAATGATTTTAGTTTACCTCCGCCCTTTTTTGTTCGGGCAGCGGGTTAAACCCTGCGCAAACATGGCACAGACAATGATGCAAAAATTCAAAGAACTCTCCTGAAAACTCCTTTAGAGTGGCAAAAAAAAATCATTTAAGTTTGAAAAAAATCAATGAATGGCACAACAGCAAACACAAAATACAAAAACTGAAATTCAATTCTTTGATGGCCCTCAAAACCGATGGAAGAATTTTAAATATGCCATCAGTGTCTTTTTTGAATTTATAAAAGGATTCCGGGCTTTGCATTTTGTAGGCCCATGTGTTACAGTTTTTGGCTCAGCACGTTTTAAAGAAGACCATCCCTATTACAAACAGACAAGAGCACTATCAGCGGAAATTGCGAAGCTTGGATTTACGATTATGACCGGGGGCGGCCCGGGGATAATGGAAGCTGCAAACCGTGGCGCCAAAGACGTTGGAGGCAAAAGTGTAGGTTGCAATATTGTACTTCCCCACGAGCAGCATCACAATCCGTATCTTGATAAATGGGTAAATATTAAATACTTTTTTGCACGAAAAGCATTACTGGTAAAATACTCTTATGCCTTTATTGTAATGCCCGGCGGTTTTGGTACTTTGGATGAATTTTATGGCGCCATCACTTTGATTGAAACGAGAAAAATAGACCGGTTTCCAATCATTATTTTTGATAAGGAATTTTATCAAAATATCAAAGAACATTCAGAGAAAATGATAGAAGCAGGAACGATCTCTGCAGCCGAAGCAAAATTATATTGCATTACCGATTCCATTCCTGAAGCGATTGAATATATCAAAGAAAAAAGCATCCTCGCATTTGGTCTAAAATACATGAAACCAAAAAAACCTTTCTGGTGTTTTCTGGAAAAAGGATTTGACAAAATATTTTAATGGCCCGGGGTTGCCAACCGTCGGGAGACCTTGAGATTAATTGACACAAGCATAATTAAGCAATCAGCTTATTGTCCTTGCTATATCTTCTTACACCTTCTTCAATAGTTGGCAAATCGCCGAAAAGTTGTTTTTGTCTTTCGGTATTCTTACTTACATATACACCTGTGCCGACCCATTTTATCATTTCGTACATATCTTTCATGTTATGACTAAACAAGACAACAACGGGTGCAATCACTTTTAAAACAAATGAAGGAATTACCGGCTTGGCTTTCATCGGCCTGTTAAGCACTTTTGAAAATGCCGCTGCCAGTTTTTTGTCATTCACCGGCTCACTCCAGCCAATTCAGTATCAGGAACTGAAACCACTGCAATAGCCGCATATCTTGCAAGGTCAGGGGTATAAATTGTTCCATAATCTACTCCTTCAAAAAATACAGGGACAATACCTTTCTCAATCTTTTTAAGCATAAGGTCATCAGACAAGTCAAAAAATGCACGTGGCCTATGGGCAATAAATGGCTGATACTTTTCGGCAAGATATTTTTCAGTGAGGTACTTATTATGGAAATGCGGCACTTTTACGGCTTTATCGCTTTCCAGAATGCTGATAAGAACAAACCTCGGAATGCCTGCTTCTTTCGTTGCATCAACAAGGTTTCTATATCCAACGGTATCCGTTTCAGCATTATCTCCTTTTGAATGCCTTGTGTAGCCTGCAGCGCTGGCGACGATAGCATCAAAACCATGTTTGGGTGTAAGAGCTTCTCTTAAAGAAGACTTATCCATCAGGTCTCCAATAACAAAATTTTTTACGCCCAGTTTTTCAAGTTTACTCCTGTTACTTGTGGCTCTAACCATCGCCGTAACTTCTGCACCAAGACAAGAAGTTCCTTTACAATTTTACTACCAAATGAACCGGTAGCACCTGCTACTACT
>DATILZ010000263.1:0-4663 GCA_035475995.1 Hanamia sp.
AAAAAGAAGCTCTATAGCAGGTGAAAATATACAAAGCGATTACCTACACTGGTACAGGAGACGGGTTCCGTTTATTGATGGGGGATTGAATGTCTTTAATAAGAATGTGATACCAGAACCGCCATATAATAATTATATTTCGTGGGGCGAAGCTGAAGATGTGGATCTGTGTAACAGGTTATTTCAAAATGGTATTCTTATAGATTATTTACCTTCTATCCGATGCCATTCGGCAACTTGTAAGGTCACAGGCTACAGCAGTTTGAAAAAAATAGCCCGGAAACTATTTATTTACTTAAATCAAAAGAGGCTGATTCATTAGGTAGTTTTCGAATAATTGCTGCGGTAGGAAATGCGGCAATATTCTACATACGCTACAATTTAAACTTCGGCTTTGGCTGCAACAGCGCGAACAAAGCGCGCACGATAGCTTTATTTAGAATTACAAAAATAATATGATTACAATAGAACGTTTTTTCGAATTGTTCCTGGAAGAATTGAAAATAAGTCCGAACCTGACCAGGTATTATAAATACAATAACAATAAAAGCTCTTTTCAATTTCGAAAAGCCTATTTTATTCAACGGTTACAATACATCCAGGATCACATAACCAACAAAAACAGCACGATTTGGGACTGTGGCTGCGGCTTTGGTACGACGGCGATTTTTTTAGCTTTGAATGGATACAAAGTTGCCGGGAACACGCTTGAATTTTATTATAAAGAAATACCAGCAAGACTTAAATATTGGAGTCAGTTTGGTGATGTTTCATCTTTTACACCAAGCTACGAAAATGCATACGAAAAGAAATTCGACCCTCACTCTATTGATTATATTATTGTTCAGGACACTTTGCACCATTTAGAACCTTTTCAAGGCATCCTTAAAATTTTTAAAGAAGTAATGAAGCCGGATGGCAAATTGATCGGTATCGAAGAAAATGGAAATAATATTATAATAAGGGCAAACAGGTACCGTACGCGCCGCAATAACCGGATCATTGAAATTTTTGACGAAAGGCTTAACAAAAAGATTCTATTTGGAAACGAAAATATCAGGAGCTTTGCCACCTGGCAAAAGGAGTTTAACAACGCAGGATTTGTATTGAAGGATAAACAGTATGTCAGGCTTTTTCTGCCTTTCTTTTTTAACTCGTCGAATGCCGATAAGATCATAAAAAGGGAGCAAAAGCTTTGGCGTAACAATTCATTTCTACGCGAGTATTTTTTCTTTGGGCTGAACTTCATAGCAGAATTACCGAAGGGCTGAGGAAATAAAGGTTTACCGGGCTGCTGACGTTTGATTTTATTACTGAATGGAAGACCTAACATTTTCAAGGGAAGAATATATCTGCAGCAACAGAAGCATACAATATATCTTTCTGGCTTATGTTGTCATGCTGATCGTACAGGATTTGCCATTGCAGCTTTCATTCGGTACAATTGCAAGATCGCCATACATTTTCTTATCACCTCTTATTTTTCTGCTGATCACTCTTTTATCAGCCAAGCTGTACTTTTTTAAGGCTGCGCGTTATTACCTTATTTATTATTTGTACTCCATCATTATAACTTTCATTTTAATTATTTACTATGCTGGTTTTAATGATTTTAATAGCGTTTTTGGGGAGAACCTGGTATATAAGTGTGTCAAGAACAGTATGTACAACCTTATTATCATTATCACGCTATATAATTTTTATTTCATCTTTCGGTACTCAAGCTTACAATTTGTAGAAAGGCTTTTAAAAGTTTTGGTTCTCTTGCAGGTAGTGATAGGGTACATCCAAATGGTATTACCAACGGCTTTTGACTTTATTAAAACACCTGCCTATCGGTTTACAGACCGAATTGCTTTGCTCAATACTGAGCCTTCTTATACCTTTCCCCAGCTTGTACTATCCTTGCTCTGTTACTCTAGTATCAGGTATTACAACAATAACCGGTTCAAGATAACCGACTATATAGTATTGTTTGCCGGGTTTATTCTCCTGATGTTTATCCAATCACGCGGTGGTATTGTGGTAATGCTGATATGTTTTGTTTTAATTCTTTTGTTTTCTAAGCAAAGCCTGGCACGAAGGCTAATACTCTTCTCCGCGTCAATAATATTTATTATTCCGACAGTGTGGGTGATTGTTAGAATTATAATACCTCAGCTAACTGCCGACCTGGAAAGCTTTTCCAGTATCAGTACCCGCTCTATTACCATCATAACTTCCCTGAAATCGTTATTAGTTTATCCTTTTGGGCAGGGTTATGGTACGTATTTGTTCACCTTTCCGCAACTGTTAAACAAAACAATTAACAGTGTTATTTCCCTGAGTCCTATTCCGCTTTCTACATGGGAACTTGACTGGATGCTATCAACGGGAAGAGCGTTAACCATAAAAAGCGGTCTGCTAAACGAAGTACTTTATACAGGCTGGGCAATAATCATTTTCTATTTGTTTTTCTTTGGTAATGCCTACCATAAATTAAAATTGATCAGAGCCAGGAAAACTGTTCACAGTATCTTTCAATATATATTCCTGTTTGTCATTGTAAATTTCTTGTTTGTTTCATCTATAGAAACGGCCTACATTGCCTTCTTGCCTTTTGCATTAATTGCCCGATTTTGCTACGAAGAAACAAGCAAATTAGCCTAGTAAATATCGCAATCTCACTATCTCACCTGTTCCAGTAAATGCAAAAACTCTTAGTAATTGCACCACAAAATCCCTATCCCGCAATTGACGGAGGTAAAAGCAGTATTTACTATCCTTTAATCAACTTAGCCAAATACTTCGAGATACATTTCGTATTTACACATTTTCAACCTTTGCCAACAGATTTGGAGGAACATTTCCACGGATTTGGAATTAAAATATACCCGCAAAAAGTAAATACAAAAGATTCAATTCCGGGGATACTCTTAAATTTCTTTAGCAGTCGTCCTTATAAATTCCAGAAATATCATCGGCAAGCAATTTTTACAAGGATCAAAGAAATTGTCGAAAAAGAAAGCATTGCGTTTGTTTGGTGTAATCATAGTCACATGGCTTGGTATGGACTGCAGTTACAAAATGAATGCGAGGTAAAGATATTTTTGCGTGAGCACAATATCGAGTATTCTCTTGTGCAACAAGCGGCGAGTGCTACCAACAATATTTTGTTGAAAAATTTTATCAGGTGGCAATATTTCAAAACAAAAAGTCACGAAATAAGTTGCTGGGAGAAATTTGATAGAACTTTTTTTATTTCAGACTCGGATTTTTTTTTGGCGCAAAAAGAGTGCGGCAGTTGCAAAAAACTTGATTTGTTGTATGACAGTTTTTCTGGTAGTAAGGCAAAACCTGTAGGTCCGAAAGAACCCTTCAGTTTTATTTTCACCGGCAACGTCGATACTTTTCAGAATTCCTACAATTTGCAGCGGTTTATTTCTGAAATATGGGAGCCGTTGGTAAAGACTGATTCAAGGTGGAAACTCTACATTACCGGCAATAAGGATGAAGTATTGAAGAATAAAATTAAAGCCGATTTTGCTGCTTATCATATTATAAACCTTGGTTTTGTAGATGATATCGAACAAACAATCAATAGTAAAAAGTATTTTATTTCTCCAACATACATCGGTTCGGGACTCAGGATTAAGGTGGTAAATGCTATGGCAGCCGGAGCGGTATGTTTTTTGTCTCCTTTAGACTCAAATATGCTGTCTTCTTTCCGGAATTTTGAAAATATAATTAAGTTTAATGTTTTTAACGATTTTTACTCAAATTTAATGAGAGTGGAAAGCAACGAATCGCTGTATAATTCTATTTCTTTGCAGGCTTTAACAGTTGGCACAGACTTTACCTGGAACGATTATGCATTAAAAGTTTACAATGAAATCACAAGAATATAAGGTTTTACAGGTTGGAAAATTTTTTTATCCGGACAAAGGAGGAATTGAAAGCACGACAAAATTTATTTTTGATCACTTTGTTCACGACGAAAATGTAAACGATGTTCTTTGTTTCAAAAGAGGTAAAGGATCTCAGAAAATTCATTTTGGAAAATCTTTTGTTCTTAAATGTGGCACAGCTTTCCAGGTCGCATCTACTCCTATTTCCTTCAAATTTTTTTACTGGTTTCGCAAGCTGCGCAACAATTATGACATCATTCATATTCACTCGCCAAACCCTTTAGCCGCTGTAGCTTTATTTTTGTTTCCTCCAAAGGGCAAAGTTTTGCTACACTGGCACAGTGATATTCTTACCCATAAATTTTTGTATCTTTTCTTTCGTTCGTTTGAGCAGTATCTGTTGAAAAGAGCTGATCTTATACTAGGTACTTCCCCGGTTTATGTCCAACATTCGCCTTTCATTAGCAAATATGATTTTAAGGCTAACTATATAAGCTCAAGCACGGAAGAGGCAAATTTTGAAGTAGATGAAGAACGAGTGAAAGAAATAAGAAATGAGTATGACGGTCGAAAGATAATTTTTGGCCTGGGCAGGTTCATTTATTATAAAGGGTTTGAGTATCTGATAGAAGCGGCCAAATATCTGCCGGACGATTTCGTGGTTTTGATAGGCGGGGCAGGCCCAATGAAGGAAAAATACGTGTCCCTCATAAAACAACATGACTTGTATAGCAAGATCTTTCTGCTAAGCGATATTTCGCAGAAAGACCTGGGAA
>DATILZ010000264.1:0-9113 GCA_035475995.1 Hanamia sp.
ATCTTTTACTTCTTGCCCATACTTATCTTTTGCTGTTGCTTCTATAACATACCAACCTTGGTTTAATTGAGAATTTAGAATTGAGAATTGAGAATTGGAATCAACATTCTCTGTTTTTTCATAAACCAGTTTTTCTTTTGCCCAAGATTCTTTTTTAGTTTCATCTTTATATTCGTCATGCGGAAAATATTTTATGAACTCATTTTTAGTAAAAATAAATTCATCTGGTTCATCCCATAACCTTTGCCTGATAAGTCTTTCTGGTGATTGCAGTTTATATATTTTTACATCTGCTTTTACATTCTCATTTTCGCCACTTAGATTTTTACTGCTGATAGAAATGCTTTTTAAACTGTCTTTATTAATTATATTTTCCGGTAAAACAATTTGCAAATTCAAAGATTTATAACCAACCGGAACTGTAATATCCGAGCTTCTTGTTTCGCCATTGATATCCGTAACATCCGCTTCCACTTTGTAATCAAAAACAGGGTCCGTTTTTTTATCAATGCTTAAATCGGGAATAGCAGCAAATTTTATTACAAACTTTCCATCCGCAGCGGTAGTCATTTCTCCATGCGCAATTTCCATTGGTCTTGTTTGTGGAAATCCTTTTCTCCAAAACATCCACGGATAAAGGAATCGCGCTACTCTTGTAACGCGGTAAGAAACTTTTGCGCCGTCAATATTATTGCCTGCATACGCTTTTGCAAAGCCGTTGATACTAACGGTGTCATCTACACGAAAACTCCCTTTTGCTCTTTCAAATTCTGTATAAAATTTAGGCTGTTTGTATTCTTCAACAGAAAAAGAAACTGATGAATTCTCATATTCTTTTACATCGATATTAAATTCGCCATTTAATTTATTTTCAGGTATTTTAAATTTTCCATTGAATGAACCAAAATCATTTAATAAAACTTTTACCGAATCTATTTTTTGATTATTGGCGTCAGAAAAAACAATGTTCAATGAATCTTTGGATTGAAGAAGAATTGATTTTTTTGTTTTAAAATCTTTCGTAACGCCGATTCCTTTGAAATAAACTATTTGTCCCGGGCGATAAATACTTCTGTCGGTAAATAAAAAGACTTTTGCGTTGTCTTCGTCAAATTCCTTTTGATCGTCATAATCATTATCATCTAATCTATTGAAATAATTGTAGTAGATATATTGATAATCATCTAAAAACAAACGGTCGTTTTTGTAAGTAATATCAAGTCTTACATTTTGAGAAGATTTTTTTTCATCTTTAATTTCCGGCAATTTAAAATACCCATTTTTATCAGTAGTAAAATTTGCTTGTTTTGTTAAAGTATTATTTCGTGTTGAGTAATCATATTTCTGATTCCAAACTTGCACATTAGCGGCGCTCAAAGGCTGTCCTGTAGTACGGTTCAGCACAAAATATTGTAAGCCGCTGTTAATAAAGCTAATATCTGAAACATAAAAATATTGTGCACAAAGGGGATTTTTATCAAGGCTAAAATTTTCATCGCCGCTGCCAATCAATGCATATTCTCCAACCGGCAATGCATCAATTTTTACTTCTACAGAATGAGAAAAATAATCGGTCGTTTTTGGTAAATCCTGCTTCCAGGTTCTGATATTTTTTAAAGCAATTAATTTTTGAAAAAGTTTATCATTGTCATATTCCTTTTGCAAACTCTTTTTGAGTCCCGGCGTTAATGAAATAATTCTGAAATAAACCGTATTAAAATTCTGATAATTTACCAATGTCCTGAATGGTTGCGAAGGAACATTTATTTTTTCGGTAGTGAGGTTTAAAGAAGGATGCAAAATCGTTGTCAAAAAATTTTGGGCATTGATACCGCCTTCACTTGTAGGAAATTTATTTACAAGATTATCAAGAATCTCTTTTGCTTTTATAATTGTGTATGATGAAGAATCTTTGTTTCGGTTTGCCTCAATCGCTTTGTTATAAATATTTTGAGCAATTAGAAAAGTAGCTTGCGCCGACAAAGGATTCTCTGCATATTTTTCGCTGATATTCTTTAGGGCATTCACGTACAGCGAATCTTTGTTTTGCATTACCGCATACTGATTCGCAAAATTGATTCGCTCAATATCGACATCAATCAATGCATCCGGATTCTTATCCTTTTGATGAAATGATAATAATTGCTGAAAAATAATCAGTGCTTTCTGATGAAGTGATGATGAATCTTTCGAACTAAAGGCTGCACTTATAAATTCGTTTACTGGTGCAAAAGCAACCGGATTATTTATTTCAAAAGCATACGAGGGACGGGTAATATCACGTTCATCATTTTTAAAATAATCTAATGCGCGATGAGCAAGTAAGTCAAATAATGTGGGACGAAGATTGCGAACATTTCCTTTTAAAATAATGGCATCAAAAGGTTCCAGGTTTGTTTGTTGCAAAAGCTTCTCATTCTTTAAAGAAGCAATGTACAATTCAGCAATTTTTTGATTCAGATCATCGGATGTCCAGGTGGCAATATCTTTTTTATCAAAATTTTCGGTGTTAGTTCTTTGGTATAATTTATACCTGTTTTGCTGGAAGTAATTCCAATACAATTGCGCTGAAATACTTTGTAATATTGACTTTGCCGGTTCTTTGGCAATTGCAATTTCTCTTTCCAAAGAATCAATACCTTTTACAGAAGCATCTTCCTGAATCTTTTGTTGAAGGTTTATTTTAAATAATAACGCTTTGATTATTTGTGCATCATTATTATTTTTTTTAGCATCATTATAAATAGTTTCAACTTCCTGCAAAGCAGATTTTGTCAACCCTTTTTTTTGAAAATTTTCTACTTTCTTCCATTGCGTATTATAATCACTTTTTGTTTTTTGTGCTTCTAATATTGAAAAACAAAAGCAGAAGAAGAAGGTAAAAAAAGTGGCGGATAAAAGCGGGAATTTCAATTGCATGAAAATGGTTTTATTTTAAAGATAAAAAACGATGCTTTGTAGTTGTATGTGAAAAAATAAACGAACCTTTCAGGTAGATGCAAAGAAAGATTTATTTCATAAAGTTTTTATGAAAGGAATGTTTTTTAAGAAACAATAAACTATTCTTTAGAATGATGAGTATGAAAACTTTGATTCAGTAAACAAACAAATATGCCTGATTTTGATTTTTGATAACAACAATTTTATTCACTAACTACACGAATTAAATATGATTAAATTAACGCAACGCAATTAAATAATTATTTCAAATTATGATACACCTTTTGCACATCTTCATCCTGTTCAAGATGATCTACTAATTTCAAAACTTCATTCGCATCTTCTTCAGAAAGTTCAACAGTTGTTGTTGGAATTCGTGTCAATTCTGCCGTGATCACGTTTATCTTTTTTTCTTCCAAAGCTTTACTCATATTTCCAAATTCATTGAAAGGCGTACGGATAATGATGTTGCCTTCACTGTCTTCGCCGATTTCTTCCAGCCCGAAGTCTATAAGCTCAAATTCCAATTCTTCAATATTCAGATTTTCATTTTTCATTTTAAATTCTCCCATGTGATTGAACATAAAAGAAACGCTCCCACTCGTTCCAAGGGAGCCGTTATTTTTATTAAAATGCATGCGCACATTAGCTACAGTCCTGGTCGGATTATCGGTGGCAGTTTCTACCAGTAATGCAATTCCATGCGGCGCATATCCTTCATAGACCTCTTCATGATAATCAGTTTTATCTTTCCCCATCGCGCGCTTAATGGCAGCATCCACGCGGTCCTTGGGCATGTTTACTGCCTTCGCATTAATGATGCATCTACGCAAAGCTGAATTATTATCTGGATCGGGGCCACCTTGTTTTACGGCAATATCTATTTCTTTTCCGATACGCGTAAATTGTTTGGCCATTTTATCCCAGCGCGCAAACATGGTCGATTTTCTTACTTCAAATATTCTTCCCATAAATTATTTTTGAGCTTACTGCAATCAGCGATGAGCTATTGGCGCAAAACTAAAATGTAAAATCTAAAATCTAAAAAAAATACTGTTATCATTTTCAGAAGCTATACAAGATCAGCTTGGTCACTTTAAAATTCCGGTGAAATAGCACTTTCAATTAAAATTAAGTTTACTATTTTGAAAATATGTAATATACTTTTGTTTAAATAAAAAACTAATATAAAATTCGCATATGAAAAAATTTATCTTCTCTCCTTTACTTTTTTTATCGGTTATTGTATTCTCACAAAAAACAAAAACAAATGTTGATAGCCGCCTTTCCAACCTGGATGCAATTTTCAACAAAGTTTTAAAAGACTGGCATGCTGCAGGATTTGCAGTGGCGGTAGTAGAAAAAAATAAAATAATTTATGCAAAAGGATTTGGATACCGGGATATTGAAAAAAAATTACCTGTTGATACAAATACACTTTTCGCGATTGGATCCTGCTCAAAAGCATTTACTGCTACGCTAATAGGATTATTGCAAAAAGAGGGAAAAGTTGACATAGATAAAACAGCAACTTCTTATTTACCCGATCTTAAATTTTACAATGACAACATGAATAATTCCATCACGCTTCGTGATATGATGTGTCATAGAACCGGGTTGCCGAGGTATGATCTTTCGTGGTATTTATTTTCAACAAATTCGCGGGATAGCTTGATTAAAAGAATTCAATTTATGGAACCAACGGCACCTTTAAGATATAGATGGCAATACAATAATTTTATGTTCATGGCATTGGGCGCTATTGATGAAAAGATTACCGGCAACATATGGGAGCAGGATGTAAAACAAAAAATATTTGATCCCCTTGGAATGGTTCATTCTGATTTTACTATAAAAGATTTGACTTCAAATGCTGATGCTGCACTTGGCTACGGCGTAAAAAAAGACAGCATTATTAAAAAATTAGATTATTACCATATTGAAGCAATGAGTCCTGCAGGCGCTATTAACAGCAGTGTAAATGAAATGTCTAACTGGGTAATGGCGTGGATCAATGATGGAAAATTTAACGGCAAGGAAATTATTCCTGCTTCTTTTCGCAATGAAGCTATATCGGCGCAATCCATTATTAGCAGCGGATTGCCCACAAAAGAAAAACCGGATTTATATTTCTCAACGTATGGTTTTGGCTGGATGCTATCATCATATAAAGGACATTATCGCGTGGAGCATGGAGGAAATATTGATGGCTTTTCAGCAAGCACTTGTTTTTTCCCATCAGACAGCATTGGCATTATTGTATTATCGAACCAGGATGGTTCTTTGGTTCCTCCCATTGTAAGAAATATTATCGCTGACAGAATGCTTGGTTTAAAATATTTTGACTGGAATTCTGATTTGAAAAAGGAAAAAGAGAAACAAAAAAATACAAATGATTCATCAGAAAAAAAGACTGCTGAAATAAATAAACCAGCCACACATGCTTTAAAAGATTACCAGGGAAATTATAACAATCCCGGCTACGGCACTGTAAATATCTCTTTGAAAAATGATTCATTGTTTGCAAAAGCAGGAGATAAAACTTTTTGGCTTCATCATAATAATTATGATGTTTTTGATTTATTTCTAATTGATCCGGAAGATGGAATTGATACGCTTAGTGCAGAATCTTTAATCAAATTGCAATTCCAATTAAATGCATCAGGAGATATCGAAAGCGCTACTGCTGCATTAGAAGCGGGTGTAAAACCAATTGAAT
Organism: Hanamia sp.; assembly: GCA_035475995.1. Lineage (GTDB taxonomy): Bacteria > Bacteroidota > Bacteroidia > Chitinophagales > Chitinophagaceae > Ginsengibacter. The sequence continues at coordinate 5,660 of DATILZ010000264.1, forward strand.
TCAAAAAACAAATTCAGGTAAAAGAAATTCCAAAAGAAGAACTTAAAAAGTACATTGGTGAATATGAAATAGGTGGTGCGTCTGTAAAAATATTTTTAAAAAACGATACCACTCTTTATGCGCTGGTGCCCGGCCAGGCTGAATATGAGTTACTTCCTGTTGATAAAAATAAATTTGCTATAAAAGTAGTATCCGGATATTTTATCCTGTTTACGGAAGATGAAAAAGATAAAATAACCGGCCTAACTTTTATTCAGCCAAATGGAAATTTTAAAGCAGTAAAAAAGCAATAATTGTTTTTTTTTAAAGTAAAAACGTATTTTAGTCAAATTACATTATTAATTAAATCTCACTTTATCGCAAAAAAATTTGTATGAAAAAACTCTTCCTCTTTATCTTTTTATTTATTTCAATCGCAGTATTTGCGCAAACGAAAGTTGTTATTATACCAGAACCGGTATCATTGGAAATGCATTCAGGCAATTTTAATTTCGATGCTAATACAACTATAATTGCAGAGAAGGGCACACAGCACGAAGCTGACATGCTGAATGTGTATTTAAAAAAATTATATGGGATCACACTTCCTGTAAAAAGTAAAATTGGCAAAGAAACTTTTATTGTTTTTAAACTGTTGCCCGGAAAGGAAAGAAAAGACGCTTACAATCTTAATGTGGGTTCCAATAATATAATTATCAGCAGTACCGGCAACGAAGGTTTGTTTTATGGAATGCAAACACTGCTGCAGTTATTGCCTGAATCAAAGACGGAGACTGCATCTATACCGCAACTTGTCATTAAAGATTATCCGCGTTTTAAATATCGCGGAATGCACCTCGACGTGGGCCGTCATTTTTTTGATGTTGATTTTGTAAAAAAATATATTGATTATCTCGCCTATCACAAATACAATACTTTTCACTGGCATCTGACTGAAGATCAGGGTTGGAGAATTGAAATTAAAAAATATCCGCGCCTTACATCTGTTGGTGGATACAGAAACGGAACCATTATTGGACATTATCCGGGTACTGGAAACGACAGCATTCATTATGGTGGTTTTTACACACAGGAACAAATAAAAGATGTGATCAAATATGCACAGGAGCGTTTTATTACCATCATTCCTGAAATTGAAATGCCTGGACACGCTTCCGCTGCAATTGCTGCTTACCCGGAGTTAAGTTGCTTCCCTGATGAATCCACCAAAATTTCTCCAAAAACTCCATGGGTCGGAAGCCGCGATGGCAAACAAGTACAGCAAACATGGGGCGTTTTTGATGATATTTTTTGTCCGTCAGAATATACTTTTAAATTTTTAGAAAATGTATTGGATGAAGTGATGGCATTATTTCCATCAAAATATATTCATATCGGTGGTGATGAAGCCCCTAAAGGCAATTGGAAAAGGTCGGCTTTTTGTCAGAAATTGATCAAGGATAAAAACCTGAAAGATGAGCATGGATTGCAGAGTTACTTTATCCAGCGTATTGAAAAGTATGTAAACAGCAAAGGAAGAAAAATTATCGGTTGGGATGAAATTCTTGAAGGTGGCTTGGCACCAAATGCAACAGTAATGAGCTGGCGCGGTGAAAAAGGTGGAATTGCAGCAGCACAACAACATCATGATGTAATCATGACTCCTAGCACTTATTGTTATTTGGATCATGCACAAACAAAAGACAAAGACAGTCTTACTATTGGTGGTTATTTGCCGTTAGATACTGTATATGGCTATGAGCCTATTCCAAAAGAACTGGATGCCTCTGAAGCACATTATATTTTAGGAGCACAAGGAAATGTATGGACAGAATACATGGGCAATCCGCAAAAAGTTGAATATATGATTTTCCCGCGCATGAGTGCTTTGAGCGAAGTGCTTTGGTCGCCAAAAGCAGACAGGAATATGTCACGGCTTTCATCAGAATTACCTGATTTATATAAACGCTACCAATTGTGGGGAGTCAGTTATTACGAAAAAAAATAAACGTGGTTTGAATTTATAATAAAAAAGGGCATAGAAACAGAAAATGTTTCCTGCCCTTTTTTAAATGTTTTAAGCAGTCAGTAAAGAAATAAATACGTGGATTTTTTATTTTCTCTAATTCTTTATCAGATTGAAGGAATATTTGTTCTTACTTTTATTTTAAATGCGACTCCAATAGTTTCTTCCATTCATTATACAACTCTTTGTACAATTCAGTATTGGCCGGTTCAAATTTTTGAAGCGGCTTAAAATTTGTGTATGCATCGCCTTTAGTTTTATAAATTCCCGCACCAATACCTGCGCCCAACGCTGCTCCGACGCTTCCGTCGTTTTCATATAATTCTACAGCAACGCCGGTTGCATTTACAAATGATTGAATAAACACATCGCTTAAAAATAAATTGGCTTTGCCTGCGCGAATAATGGTTGGATGCAAATCATTTTCACGCATGATATCCAGACCATAACGGAATGCAAATGCAATTCCTTCCTGAACAGCACGAAAAATATGCGCTTTGGTATGTTTGTTTAAATCAATATTGTTGATGTGCGCATCAATCATTTTATTTTGCAACATGCGCTCTGAACCATTTCCAAATGGCAATACAAATAATCCATCACTTCCAGGTTTTATGGTTGCAGCCAATTCATCCATTTGTTTATAAGATAAAGTTTCACAACAAACCTTTTTGACCCAGCTATACATAATTGCCGCACCATTAATGCAAAGCAAAACGCCAATTCGTTTTTGATCAGTAGTATGATTTACATGAACAAAAGAATTTACTCTTGAAAATTTATCAGCAAATAGTTTATCTGTTACTGCATAAATAACTCCTGAAGTACCTGCATTGGCGGCAACTTCCCCCGGTTCAAGCACATTTAACGATACGGCATTATTGGGTTGGTCTCCGGCTTTATAAGTTACTGGAATATTTTCAGGAATGCTTAAACGCTCTGCCACTTCCGCAGATACTTTCCCATGAGAGGAAAACAATTCCTGCACTTTTGGAATAAGAGAATTATCAAAACCAAAAACATTCATTACATCAGCAGAAATTTTATCTTTTTTAAAATCCCAGAAAATTCCTTCTGACAATGCGGAAGAGGTAGTAGTTATTTGTCCGGTTAGTTTCATTGCGATAAAATCACCGGGCAGCATGATCTTATCTATCTGTTTATAAATTTCCGCTTCGTTGTTTTTTACCCACGCCAATTTAGATGCAGTAAAATTTCCGGGAGAATTTAAAAGACAGGAAGAGCATGTTTTTTCGCCAATTTTATTAAACGCATTTTCTCCAATTTCCACTGCACGACTATCGCACCAGATAATGGCATCTCTTAAAACTTTTTGATTTTTATCCACGATAATAAGACCATGCATTTGATATGAAATGCCAATAGCTGCAATTCTTTTTGGGTCAAATTTATTTGTTGCAGTTAATTTTTTAATCGCCTGAATGGTAT
>DATILZ010000265.1:0-3786 GCA_035475995.1 Hanamia sp.
GTTTCAAGGAATATTCTCCAGCGGAAAGCATCGTCAGATCAGGCTTTTGGGTATTTGAAATATCCTTCCCGTTCAGTTGCCATTGCCATTGGTTTATTGTTCCAATTCCTATTTTAGCATCCACATTTATTCTTGGATTTATTGATTGGCAAGTGTCAAAAACCTGGAAAGAAATATCCGGATTATCACCGACTTTAATGATTTTGGTAAACGGATCACTTTCACAATTATCCATAGCAGTAATGTAATGGCTTACTTTGTAAAAACCGCTATCCGGATATACATGAGGAGGCGGATTTGCAAGTGTGCTTGTAGTTCCATCGCCGAAATCCCAGAAATAATTTTTAATAGTAGTAAAGGAAGTAGAGCTGTCTTTAAAAACAACAGGGGTTCCATGGCATACTTCATCATTTGTCAATCCGGTATTATAAACCGGATTCAGAGCTGTGCAGAATTTTTGAATATTATATTTACCACCGGTGGCAGCGCTAAAACCCCAATAGACCATTGGATCATTATTAAAAATGGCCTTTATTAAATCTGTTTGAGTTGAAAGGCGAAAAACTCCATCAAAGTAAGTACTTAAAGTTTTAGTAGCCGGATCCCATTTTATTTGTAACACATGCCAGGCGCCATCTTCAATATTATTGCTTGTAGCAGAAGCGGGAATAGGGCCTGCAAGATCATTTCCATGTTTTATAATTCCGTTTTTTTGAATACTGATGTGGTCATAAACCGGATCATTGTTTTCTACATTTTGCCAGGTATCTAATGAAATTCCTACAGACGGAGTAACTCCTTCAAATCCCATTCCACCTCCCTGCGATCCAAGGTTGGCACTTTGTTGTTGAAGCATAAAAACAATTCCATCTGCACCTTCACCATCAAGATACCCCAGAAAAACATTGAATTTAAAATCAAAAGGATCGTTCAAATCTATTTTAGTACTTTGCCATACGCTGCCTCCCTGCCACATTTGGTCAGTGGTAAGCTGATAGCAATTACAACTTTCCTTTGTGGCATTTCCGTTTAAAATATATTGCGCAAAAGATGTAAGCGGTGATAAAAATACCAAACCCCATATCACAAAGAGGCAGTTAAATTTTATCATGAAGTGGTTCAGTTTTTCTAATTATTTTTTGCAGCAGCAAAAGCTTTCAATTCGTTGGCTTTTTCCCACGCTTTTCTTCCCAGCCCCGGATGCACATGCCGGCCGCTGTGATAAGATGAACGAACCAGCGGCCCGCTTTCTACATAATCCAATCCCATTTGGTAACCTATTTCTCTAAGCTCAGCGAACTCTGATGGATGAACGAAACGTTGTACCGGCAAGTGTTTTGGAGTCGGTTGCAAATATTGTCCAATGGTAATAACATCTACTTCGCTGTCTTTCAGATCCTGCATCGTTTGTATTACTTCTTCTTTTGTTTCTCCGAGTCCAAGCATAATTCCACTTTTTGTGCGCATGCCTCCCTTTTTTAAAAACCGCAAAGTTTCCATACTGCGCCAGTATTTTGCCTGAATTCTCACATGACGTGTCAGGCGTTCAACAGTTTCAATATTATGGCTTACCACATCAGGAGCAGCGTCTATTATACGTTGTATATTTTCTTCCTGGGCTTTAAAATCCGGAATCAGTGTTTCTAACGTTGTTTGTGGATTTAACTCACGAATGGCTTTAATTGTATTATACCAAATGATAGAGCCTCCATCTTTTAGTTCATCGCGATCAACTGAAGTAACAACAGCATGTTTTACTTTCATTAACTGAATGGCTTCAGCAACCCGTTTTGGTTCCTGCCAATCCACTGCCAGAGGACGACCGGTTGCTACTGCACAAAAGCCACAACTTCTGGTGCAAATATTTCCGAGGATCATAAAAGTAGCGGTTCCTTCGCCCCAGCATTCTCCCATGTTAGGGCAATTTCCGCTTTCACAGATTGTATGTAATTTGTGCGTATCTACGATTTGTCTTACATGCTTGTATTCTTCACCTATCGGAAGTTTGACCCTGAGCCAGTTTGGTTTTTTTGGTTTTGCCTGCGCTTCTATTAACAGTTCTTCACTCATTATTTTAGGTATTTTTTTTAGATGAAATCAAGAGGTTATTTTATTTTCTTTTGCCAAATATGACGGCAACATAACCTCCAAAGAAAAATTCCTTCTCTTTATTAAAAGCAAGCTGTGGAATTTTTTTAGAATAATATTCTCCGGTAACACCTACTTCTATTGCAGAAATTATTTCATTAAAGCTTCCGTAATCAAAACGTACAGCCGCTTTTGCGTAAAGACCAGGAGTAATAGAAAGTTCATTCCAGCCTCTTCCAAAACCCGGTCCGCCATATATTTGATGCGTTAAAAATGCAACACTGTCAGCGGAATTATATTTTACGTAACGGTAACCATTTCCATCCTGGATCTGAACATAATAAGGACGAAGGAAAGAGATGGCAATCCCACCTCCATAATTTCCGGTGATAGCAACACCGTTTTTATTTGACTTATTTCCCAATAAAACCTGTTGTTGCACACCAAGTTTTACCGGATAAACAAAATTTTCTTTACCATAAATATATGGAACTGTATTGGTGTAAAAACTCTGTTTTTCTTCTTTTCGGTCTTTACGTTCACTGATTTCCAACTGGTACAATAATCCTTTTTTTACAGATTTGGCACGCCCCAATTCAAAAAAAACCCCATAGCCGTCATTGATAAGTTTTGCGCCAAAAGCAAAACTTTTTTTGTAGGCAATTACACCCTCCTCCTGTTGTTTTATCATTTCATTTACCTGCGCTCTTCTCCTCTCCTGGCGGGCATTACGTGCATTCTGAGCGTAAGTATGTGTTGATATAATAGTGATTATAAGAATGAAAAATATTTTTCGCATTTGTTGTTATTATATTAGTGCTGTAAATTTATACAAAAATAAGAGAATGACAGCATCAATAATATATAAGGGAAATCTGCGCTGCGAAGCTGAACATGTGCAAAGTAAAACGACTATCGAGACAGATGCGCCCACTGATAACAGGGGCAAAGGAGAACGTTTTTCTCCGACCGATTTACTTTGTGTTTCGCTCGGCACCTGCATGCTCACCACCATGGGAATAAAGGCTGACGATATGAACATCGATATTAGCAACGCAAAAGCGGATGTAACCAAGCACATGACAAGCGATCCGCGAAGGGTTTCAAAAATTGAAGTAGCGGTTACTTTACCGGCAAATGTGAATGAAAAAGAAAGGACGATTTTGGAAAGAACCGGAACAAATTGCCCTGTTGCAAAAAGCATTCATCCGGAGATTTTGCTTGTACTGAATTATCAATGGACAGATTAATGTGCTGATAATAATCTGCTGATTAGACAATGAAGGAACAGCAAAACAACTTTTAATAAGAATTGTTAATCTTTATTTTCCTTTTTTACATTAGTAATCAGCTCATTATTAGTTAATCAGCTCATTATCGAATTAAAGAATTTCCAACTGCGCACTGAAGGCAAAGCTTTTTAATACAATATTCATTTTTCAATTGAATAAAAGCCTGCGAATCAAAAGCACTTTTATTCGAATAACAGAGGCTTTCAAAACCTTTTGTTATTGAATTTTTTTCAGGCGAAATTTCTTCGAGCCATTTGATCGCTTTCTCTTTATAAACTTCTTCGTCGTGATGAAGGCCATAACAAAATAAAATCGGTACAACCGTATTGATAATGATGTTATCAATCATTTGCTTACCCAAAGATTTTATTTTCAGTTCTGTTGTCTCATCAAAAATGTAGTGATA
>DATILZ010000266.1:0-6871 GCA_035475995.1 Hanamia sp.
ACATCTGCCATTGGCATTCGTTAGTTTAATGACTTTTATTCTCATCTTCAGCTCTGTTACCATGGTTTTAGCTGTTCATGCCGGCCATAAAATGAATCAGAAAAGTGTGGAAAAATGGTTGTTTTTAACCATCCTTGGCGGGCTTGCATTTTTAGGTTGCCAGGCATATGAGTGGACTGGTTTAATTACCGGCCAGCATGAAGTGCTGGTAAATGGCGTAATTCAACATTGGGGAACTACCGTTAGCCACAATCCCTGGGGACCAATGGTGATGCATAATGGGCATCTCGTAGCTACTCCTGGTCCTGTTGCTTTTGGAGGATATTTCTTTGGAATTACGGGTTTTCATGGTTTTCACGTTTTTACCGGAGTAATTGTAAATACGGTAATGCTGATAAAAACAAAAAGAGGTGATTTTGCTAAACGGGGTCATTACGAAATGATTGAAAAAGCAGGATTGTACTGGCACTTTGTAGATTTGGTTTGGGTATTCGTATTCCTTTGCTTTTATCTTATCTGATTATATAAAATAATAACTTAACTATTTAATTGACTTTAAAGAAAAATTATGTCTGCTGAAATAACAACACAGTTACCTATTACAGAAGCCGATGTGACTCATGTAAAAAGAATCTGGAAAGCATTTTGGGTTTTATTGATTCTTACGATCATTGAACTTGCCTTAGGCTTAACCATTTATTACATTGAAATGAATCCGGATTACAGCAACCTTTTAGTATTGATGATAAAGGGCGTAATCTGTATTCTTACCCTGGCAAAGGCGTTTTATATCATTTCCATTTTCATGCATCTGGGTGATGAGGTACGTACCATGATTTTAACTCTGGCTATTCCTGCCACTTTATTTATCTGGTTTATTACCGCCTTTATTGCAGATGGTGCTTCTTTCAGGAATTTAAGAAATACCGATGCCGGCAGCAGAACCTACATTCAACCTAAAGAATTTCATAATGTGCCGCTTGAAGCTCCTGCAGTAAAGCACGAAAAGAAATTAGATTAGGTATTTCTCATTAGATTAAAAATTTTTAAATTAGCTGTTGCCCTTTGCAATGGCTAATTTTGCATTTAGAAAAAAGTATGAATAAAAAGTCCTTTATTGCTTTCATTGTAGCTATTTTTTTACCACTGACCGGATATTTGTTAGTGAGTTATTATGGTGCTGACGCTGTACAGATGCCGCAGCGGTATTTCTATGATAGTGTAAATGTGGTGCAAAAAAACGGCAAAACTTCTTATGATACAGCCTGGCATCATGTAAGCAATCTGCACTTTACAAATCAGTTGGGAGAACAGGTTTCGCTGAATGATTTAAAAGGAAAGATTATTGTTCTTGATTTCTTCTTTACCCATTGTCCTACCATTTGCCCCCAATTGGCAAAATCAATGAAAAAGTTGCAAAACTCTTTCCCGAATAATGATTCTATTGTTCAGTTTGTATCCATCTCTATTGATCCGAAACATGATTCTGTAGCTCAATTAAGAAAGTGGGCCGAAAAGTTTAATGTAAACCCCGATAGCTGGTGGTTGCTCACCGGCAATCGGGATAGTATTTATAATTTTGCGCTTCATGAGGTAAAAGCAAGTGTGGCAGATGTAAATATTGATACTGCTTTTGTTCATACAGAAAATTTTTTCCTTCTCGATAAAGATCGGGTTGTAAGAGGCTGGTTCAATGGATTGGATTCTGTTGCTCAGTCAAGGTTAGTAAGAGACATTCCATTACTCATGCTTGAAAAAGACAAAAAAAGGACGTTTGCAGATTTTTTTCGGGATCTTTTAAAAGGAAAAACAACTACTCCGTAAATGGACAATGAATTTCCAAAACCTGTTTTGAAAAAAGATGACCGCCAGGCTCGTAGTTTAATCTGGTCAGTTTCTATTATTGTTTTTATTGGGATTGCTTTTCTCTCGGGTGTGAAATTGAATATTCACATCAATTTTGACCCGCATATTTTCGCTGCTTTCAATGCTGTTATTAATTCAATTGTTGCTATGTTATTGATTTTAGCATTAGTTTCTGTAAAATCAAAAAAATATCTGCTTCATAAAAGGATTATGGTTGTTGCCATCATTCTTTCTGTCCTTTTTTTGATCTCCTATGTTTGTCACCACTTATTAAGTGGTGAAACCAAATTTGGAGATTTGAATCATGATGGAATGGTGAGTTTAGATGAAAAAAATCTCGCAGGCTCTTTGAGGTATGTTTATTATTTTATCCTCCTTACCCACATTCCGCTTGCCGGCATTATTCTGCCTTTTATTTTATTTACGGCCTATCGCGCACTTAGCGGCGATTATGAAAAGCATAAAAAACTGGCAAGAATTACCTGGCCAATCTGGTTTTATGTAGCGATCAGTGGAGTAGCAGTTTATTTATTGATTAGCCCTTATTACCATTAACAATATGCTTGTTGATTACTTTGCACAATTGGAAATCTGGATCAGTAAAAGAACAAATGACGGTGATTCTGTTTTGATAAACCTTCCTGCTAAGATGATTTAAAAGCTAATTTAATTCCTTCTTAATTTTGCGAACGAAATTTTCGCTCATGCTTGCGAAATTAGCAATTTCTGCTATCGAAAATTTTCCTGTCTTCAGTAAATTTCTCACTATTTCTCCTTTTCCCTCTTCTCGACCTTTTTCCATGCCTTTTTCCATGCCTTTTTCCATACCTTTTTCCATACCTTTTTCCATCGCTATTTGCCGGTCATGTTCCAATGTTTTTTTAATTGCATACTCATCCCAGGATGCCATTAAGTCTTTTTCGTATTTCATATAGTCCTCCTTATTTAAATTAGATACTGCTGCTATTTTAAATAGCTTTGAAAATATTCTTGTACTCAAAATTACAGGAATCTTTTGTAAACGGCTTAGGTTTTTCAATATATAGAGCCATTTATCAATTCCGCTTTTTAATTCCCCCTCACTCTTTGTAAATTTCGGTATTTCAATGAAAATAAAACGCAATTTTTTGTAAAATTCCTTTCCGGATTTTTGATAGGTTAAGTGAATATGATGAACGCACTCTCTATTATCGGAATCTTCCAGAACTGAATCCATAATCCCAATAAAATAAACTTCTTTTAATGAATAATCCCAATTTTCACCTCCGGGAGCCTGATCATGGATAAGCCTGGAGCAGTAGTAAATTGCCCTGTCTTTAAAATATTGCTGATGAATTCTCTGAACTTCAATAATAAATTGCTCCCCTTCCTCACCTGTACAGGTGAGATCAAATATCATTTTACGGCTCCGCGATCGTGGGCCGGAATGTTCATTTTTGTTATAAGTAAGATCTTTAATTACCTTTCTTCCTTTAAAAAGCTCATTCAGAAAATCAATCAATAAATCTTTGGATGGCTCATTGCCAAATAAACGTTTGAATCCAAAATCAGTAAGAGGGTCTATAAAAGTTGCCGGTTGAGGCTTAGCTAAAGGGTGGTTAGGTTTTGGCATAAGATATAATGTTGATTTCAAAGATAGTGATTCATTTATATATGAATCATTTAGATTTGCAACTCTTTTGCAGGGTCCCAAAATAATTTCTCAAAATCTACCACTGCATCATTCTCTACTTTTATTTTTTCTTTTAATAATAATTCTTCCATGAGAGTCGGTGTGGCAAAATGTGCTTTTCCGGTTAACATTCCATTGCGGTTCAATACCCTGTGCGCCGGCACTTTTGGGGAAGCATTATGTGCACCATTCATCGCCCAACCTACCATGCGTGCCGAACTTTTGGTACCCAGGTAATTTGCAATAGCGCCAAAGGAAGTGACACGACCTTTTGGAATTTGACGAACTACATCATAGACGTCTTCAAAAAAAGAATATTGCCGGTGAACAGAACGTGGGGTTTCTTTTTTATTCTTCATTTTGATTCTTATTTGAAAAAAATAAAAATAGCAATATTTATAATCAGTAAAGGAAGAAATAAATGCTTTTCCTATTTTGTTTTTTTAAAAGAAAACCAAAAGGGATCAAAACAGTTACAACAAATATCACTTCGACTTTCTGTAAAAATTTTAAAAATGTTTATTTAGAATAAAAAAAAGGTAAAATCGTTGTACATTTTGTTTAAGAAGTGTTATTACTTTGTGAAACTATTTAAAAAGTTTATTGACTAATTGCATTATTCATGTCTGACAAACTAAATACTTATAAAAGACAACTGAAAAAGCATCTTTATTTTTCAAAAGTGCTTTCTTGTGCTGATTTGAGTATTTTAACCAATAAAAGCCTTCCCTTCACATCACGAGTTCTAAATGAATTGATTGAAGACAGAAGTGTGGTTGAAACTGGTTATGCAATTTCCACCGGCGGCCGCCGCCCTCAAATGTATTCTTTAAAAGCAGATTTGAATTATATCGTTACAGTTGCAATGGATCAATTGATTACCAAGATAGGTATCGTTGATATGCACAACAATGTCATAGGGCAAATTGAGAAAATTGAACTCCCGCTAAAAAACAATCCAAAAGCATTGGAGGAATTAAAAAATCATTTACTTACATTTTTTAATAAATCACACATCCCAAAAGATAAAATTGTAGGAATAGGTATCAGCATGCCCGGATTTGTAGATGTAAAAAAAGGAATCAATCATTCTTTTTTGTTCAGTGGAAAGGAAAGTATTGTAAAATACCTGGAATCAGAAATTGACATTCCGGTATTAATAGATAACGATTCCAGCCTTATTGGCCTTGCAGAAATGAGATTGGGAACTGCACACGGCCATAAAAATGTAATGGTGGTAAATATTAATTGGGGAGTAGGATTGGGAATGATTCTAAATGGACAATTGTTTCGAGGCAACAATGGTTTTGCGGGCGAATTCAGCCACATTCCTGTTTTTAAAGACAATAAAAAGATTTGTAGTTGCGGAAAAACCGGTTGCCTTGAAACGGAAACTTCATTATTGGCGATAATTGGGAAAGCAATTGCAGGTTTGGAAAATGGCAAGATGTCGGTATTAAAAGATCTGTCTTATGATCATGTAGAAGCCTCCTGTCATGCGATTATGGAAGCAGCCTCCAACGGCGACACATTTGCCGTGGAACTCTTTTCTGAGGCGGGGTACAATCTCGGGTTGGGAATTGCTATTTTGATCACTTTGTTCAATCCTGAATTAATCATTTTGAGTGGCAGAGGTGCGGCTGCCGGTAAATTATGGCTTGCCCCAATCCAGCAGGCGATCAATGAACATTGCATTCCAAAAATTGCAGAAGAAACGCAAATTAAAATCTCCACGTTTGGCCGCAGCATTGATTTGATTGGAGCAGCAGCGTTGGTAATGGAAAATTATGACCGGATTGAAATGGTTCATCACAACAGATTAAAAACAGTTTAAAATTTTCAATAAATCAAACATTAAAACCATCTATTAAAAGAAAAAAAATTGCAATGAAAAAAATTACACAAAAATTGTTGCTCAGTATTTTTCTCTGCTTTTGTGTTGCAATAGCATTTGGTCAGCAAAGGGAAATTACCGGCACAATTAAAGACAAAAATGGTTCACCGGTTGCAAATGCCTCTGTGCAGGTAAAAGGTACTGCTACCGGTACCGCAAGCAATACAAGTGGTGATTTTACTATTAAAGTAAGTGGTACAAATCCGGTTTTGGAAATCAGTTCTGTAAATTTTAAAACGAAAGATGTACCAGTAGACGCACAAACTCATCTGAATGTGACACTTGAAGGTGGTGTGGGTTCGTTGCAGGAAGTAGTGGTTACCGCTTTGGGAATTCAAAGGGCTAAAAAGTCTTTAGGATATTCCATTCAGCAGGTTTCGGGGCAAACTTTGACAGAAGCAAGAGAGCCGAATTTGGTAAATGACCTCACTGGAAAAGTTTCAGGATTACAGGTAGTTCGTTCCGGTAATGGCCCCGGCGGTTCTTCTCAGATTCTGTTGCGCGGGAATAACTCATTGTCCGGCACTTCCCAACCACTTATCGTAGTGGATGGTGTACCAATGGATAACTCAACAGGACGTGTAGGCATTGGTGCTACAAATGATTTCTGGAATCCGTCTTTGGACATGGGAAACGGTTTGAGTGACATCAATGCAGACGACATAGCATCGATCAGTGTATTGAAAGGACCTGCTGCTGCCGCTCTTTACGGATCACTTGGAGGTAACGGAGTAATTTTGATTACTACTAAAACGGGAAGAAAACAACCAGGGCTAGGAATTAGTATTTCTTCATCTGTTGGATTTGAAAGCATTTTTACCAACCCCCAAATGCAGAATTCTTATGCGCAGGGATCGAATGGATTGTATGATTCATCATCCGCATTAAGCTGGGGGCCTAAAATAAACGGACAACAGGTGGTTGACTGGAATGGAAAAACAGTTGCATTACATTCTTACGATAATGTCGCTAATTTTTTCAAAGATGGTATAGTTTCTAATCAAAATGTATCATTCCAGCAACAATTTAATTCAACATCTGTATATGCCTCTTATAATCGTTTCGATGATAAAAGCATCATTCCGGGAGCTAAGCTTTCCCGCAATAACCTGACGGCAAGAGCGGTAAGCAAATTTGGCAACGAAGATCATTGGACATTAGATACAAAAGTTCAATTCATCAATGCAACGGCAAATAACCGCTCTCTTGAAGGACAAAACGGAAGCATTTTTTCTACCATTTACAACTTACCGAGAACATTGAACATTTTGAATTTTGAAAACCCGTTGGATGCAAACAAAAATATGTTTTGGTGGCAAAAGGGCAGTGGCATGAATCCTTATTGGGCGGCCAAATATAATTTGAACAGTGATACCCGCAATCGCTACCTGTTATATGCTACTCTGCGGCATCAGTTTACCTCATGGCTTACTGCTGAA
>DATILZ010000267.1:0-6030 GCA_035475995.1 Hanamia sp.
ATTAAGATTGGGAAATAACCACTACCAAACAGTGGAATGGAGCGAAACGATTTTTATGAATGGAGTAAAAATATCCTTTCATCCTGCTGGTCATATCATTGGATCTTCCCAGATCAGGCTGGAATATAAGGATGAAGTTTGGGTAGTGAGTGGTGATTTTAAAAGAGAAGATGATGGAATAAGTGGAAAATTTGAGCCGTTAAAATGCCACACTTTTATAACAGAATCCACCTTTGGTTTACCTATTTATAAATGGAAACCGCAGCAGGAGATTTATAATGATATTATTAACTGGATCAGTAGAAATAAAGAAAACGGAAAAGCAAGTATTTTAATCGCTTACAGTCTGGGCAAGTCGCAGCGCGTGGTACAGGCTTTAAAAGAAACTACTGAAACTATCTTTGCTCATGGCGCCATTTACAACATGCAGCAAACATTGATTGAGGCCGGTTGGGATTTAAACCGGGTTGTAAGAATCACGCCGGAAACACCAAAAGAGCTTTTGAAAGAAACTGTCGTCATCGCGCCTCCCGGCGCTGAAGGAACTTTATGGATGAAAAAGTTTTACCCTTATTCCATTGGAGTTTGCAGCGGCTGGATGCAGGTAAGGGGAAATGCAAGGAGAAGAAATATTGATTCCGGATTTGCATTAAGCGATCATGCAGATTGGAATTCCTTGTTGACTACTGTGAAAGAAACCGGTGCAGAAAAAGTTTTTGTTACTCATGGTTTCCAGGCGGCGTTCAGCCGGTATCTGAATGAAAAGAATTTAGCAATCGCAGCAGAAGTAAAAACACAATTTGGAGATGAAGATGAAGAAATAAATTCTCCACTTGAAATAAAAAATGAAGAATCACCAACAGACCTATAAGTTTTGAAAACCCTTATAGTCTTGCAAATAAGTATATGAATGAAAATCCTGCCATAGAAAAATCTAATAAAATATCCGGTTTGCAAATGTTTGCAGAATTGGTGGCGGAATTAAGTTCTTCGACAAAAACAAATGACAAACTTCAATCCCTTGTTGACTATTTCGCGAAGGCGCCTGATGCAGACAAGGTGTGGGTGATCGCAATTTTCAGTGGCCGAAGGCCAAGACGTGCGGTTAATTCCAGGCTAATGCGTGACTGGTGTGTGGAGATCATTGATATTCCTGATTGGCTTTTTACTGAATGCCATGCCACCGTCGGAGACTTTTCAGAAACGCTTGCCTTATTACTGCCGGAAGTTGAAATGCTAAAATCTGAAAATAAAAATCTTTCTTTTTATTTAGAAAAGTTTATTGAGTTTGAAAAAGAAAGTGAAGGCATCAAAAAGAAATTCATTGTTGAAAGCTGGCAACAGATGGATTCAAAAGAAAAGTTTGTGTTTAATAAATTAATTACCGGAAGTTTCCGGATTGGGGTTTCACAAAAAATGATTGTCAACGCACTAGCAAAAACGGTGGATCTTTCCCCATCGGTAATTGCCCACAAGATCAGTGGATACTGGGATCCCGCTACTACTACTTTTAATGAATTATTGGGCGAAAGTGCGTCCATTACTGACTTTTCAAAACCATATCCGTTTTATCTCGCTTATGCAATTGATGATTCTGTTGAAGCTTTAGGTGATCCTAATTTGTGGCAGGCGGAGTGGAAATGGGATGGTATCCGCGGGCAGGTTATCAAAAGGAATAAAGAACTATTTGTATGGAGCAGAGGTGAGGAACTGATGACAGAAAAATTTCCTGAATATTTTATTTTGAATGATCTGTTGCCAGATGGAATCGTTTTGGATGGAGAAATTATTCCGGCAGTGGATGGCAAACCGTTACCATTCGCCGTTTTACAAACCCGCATTGGCAGAAAAAATATTTCTAAAAAACAATTGCAGGAAGCTCCGATTTGTTTTTTCGTTTATGATCTGTTGGAATACAACAACGAGGACTGGCGCGGAAAACCATTATCAGAAAGAAGAAAAAAACTGGAAGAAATTATTTTACCTGTTCAGAATAAAGCCATTCAACTTTCCCCGATCATTGATTTTAATTCATGGGATGATCTTGCAGCATTAAGAAAAAAATCCAGAGAGAAAAACAGTGAAGGGATCATGCTGAAAAGAAAAGATTCTGTTTATAAAGTAGGGAGAAAAAGAGGCGATTGGTGGAAGTGGAAAATTGATCCGCTTACTATTGACTGTGTGATGGTATATGCGGCGAAAGGAAGCGGAAGAAGAAGCAATCTTTATACAGATTACACTTTTGCAGTAAAGGATGGCGACGAACTGATCACTTTTACCAAAGCATATTCAGGACTTACCGATAAAGAATTTGCACAAATAGATTATTTTGTAAAAAGAAATTCTATTGAAAAGTTCGGACCGGTAAGAACGGTAAAACCTGAATTGGTTTTTGAGATTGCTTTTGAAGGAATTGCAGCAAGTAATCGCCACAAAAGCGGTGTGGCGCTGTGTTTCCCGAGAATGAGCCGGTGGAGGAAAGATAAAACGGTGAATGATATTAATACGCTGGATGATTTGAAGCAGATCTTGGAAATGTATGGGAAATAGCTTTGGTGAATGTGAGTAGTGAATGGTGAATCATTGTTTTATTGTTTTATTGTTGAATTGTTTTATTGTTATTGTTTAAATGCTTGAATTAAAAAATACAAAAGGCTATCAGATAATCAGTGAATGGCTTGCTGCCAAAGATTTTATTCCATTTGCTTTCCAGGAAGAAACATGGCAACATATCATCAACAAAAAATCAGGATTGGTAAATGCTCCTACGGGATGCGGAAAAACATTTTCTGTTTTTCTTGGTGCAGTTATTTCTTTTATCAATGATAATCCGGATAATTATTTAGCCAAAAATAAAAACGGATTACAGCTATTGTGGATCACTCCTTTACGTGCTCTTTCAAAAGATATAGGCAGGGCAATGGAGGAAGTCATTGCCGAATTAGGAATGAATTGGAAAGTAGGCATTCGCAATGGTGATACTACTTTAAGTGACCGTGCAAAACAAAAAAGACAAATCCCGGAAGTTCTGATCATTACGCCAGAAAGCCTGCATCTTTTATTAGCCCAAAAAAATTATCCTGATTTTTTCAAAAACTTAAAAATTATTGCTGTTGACGAATGGCATGAATTGCTTGGAAGCAAACGTGGTGTGCAGATTGAGCTCGCGTTGTCAAGACTTGTCGCTTTAAGAGCAGAAGGCAGCAAAAGGACAAATAATGCAAATTTAAGTTCTGCTTTAAGCCCTTCGCCTTCAGCCTTAAGCATTTGGGGTATCAGCGCCACTATCGGAAACCTGCCCCAGGCGCAGGAAGTTTTGCTCTCCCCGCTATCGCAAATGGGATTAAAGAAAAAAGATTTTAAGACCGTTACCGCTGTTATTGACAAACCGATTCAAATAGAATCGATTTTTCCGGATGAAATTGAAAAATATCCGTGGGCAGGGCATTTGGGCATAAAGCTGGTAGATAAAGTAATTCCGATCCTCTTGAAAAGCCGGACAACGCTCATTTTTATCAATACAAGAGGAATGAGTGAGATGTGGTACCAGGCGTTGTTAAATGCATGCCCAGATCTGGCAGGCTCCATTGCTTTGCATCATGGAAGCATCGAGCAGGATCTCCGGTTTTGGGTAGAAGACAATCTGCATTCCGGGAAATTAAAAGCAGTTGTATGCACTGCCAGCCTTGACCTCGGAGTTGATTTTCGTCCTGTAGAAACTGTAATCCAGGTTGGATCGCCAAAAGGAGTTGCACGTTTTTTGCAAAGAGCCGGAAGAAGCGGACATGGCCCCGGGGAGATAAGTAAGATTTATTTTTTACCTACCCATTCCCTGGAATTGATCGAAGCGGCTGCATTAAAAGAAGCAACAAAAAATAAATTAATTGAAAGCCGCGAACCACGTATTTTATGTTATGATGTACTTATTCAATATTTAAGCACACTTGCGATATCCGATGGATTTTATGCTGAACAAATTTTCAAAGAAATAAAATCAACTTATTGCTATCACGAGATAACCAAAGAGGAATGGGAACAGATTTTACACTTTGTAACCGCTGGTGGTGTTGCTTTACAGCAATATGATGATTATAAAAAAATAGAAATAATTGATGGACTGTACAAAATAAATAATCGAAGGATTGCGATGCGTCACAGGATGCATATTGGCACAATTGTAAGTGATCCGATGATGAGGGTAAAATTTTTAAGTGGTGGTTTTGTAGGTGTTATTGAAGAATGGTTTATTGCAGGAATGCAACCAGGAGATGTTTTTACATTGGCAGGAAGAACGCTTGAATTTGTGATGATAAAAGATATGACTTGCATTGTGAGAAAATCAAACGCGAAAAAATCAAGAATACCAAGCTGGCAGGGTGGCCGGATGCCGCTTTCAGCTAACTTAGGCTTTATGCTAAGAAGAAAATTTGATGAGGCAGGATTAGAAATTAAAAATGGCCAGGATAGTTATGAGGACAAAAGTGAAAAAGAAGAAGAGCTAAAAATTTTGAAACCACTCTTTGAACTGCAGGCTTATCTTTCTCATATTCCTCAAAAAAATGAGTTATTAATTGAACAAATCGAAACGAAAGATGGCTTTCATCTTTTTGTATTCCCTTTTGAAGGAAGACTGGTGCATGAAGCCATGGCAGCGATTCTTGCTTATCGCATCAGCCGTATTACTCCGATCACGTTTTCATTTGCAATGAATGATTATGGATTTGAATTATTGAGCGATCAGCCGATCCCGGTGGATGACCAGAATGTATTTGAACTTTTTTCACCTGAAAATTTGTTAGAAGATATCCAAAGAAGCCTGAACAGCGTAGAAATGGCGAAAAGAAAATTTCGTGACATTGCCGTTATCGGCGGATTAATATTTCAAGGCTTTCCCGGAGAGCAAAAAAAAGCGAGGCATTTGCAATCATCTGCTTCATTATTGTTTAATGTTTTCTCTGAATATGAGCCGCGGAACTTACTGCTGCGCCAGGCTTACAATGAAGTATTAGAACAGCAAATGGAAGAGCAGCGATTAAGAGACATGCTCGAAAGAATTCAGAAAGGCAAGATCATTCTGACTTTCCCGCGCAGGTTGACTCCTTTCTGCTTTCCGATAAAAGTGGACAGTATGCGTGAAGATCTGTCATCAGAAAAGTTGGAAGACCGGGTAAAGAAAATGCAGTTGCAATTGGCGTCCTACTGATTATCCGCTTTCATTTTATACTTTTGAACTCTATAAATTCTTTTATAATTGTTTAATCCTTTCCGGTTCAAATTTCATCAACAAACGCTATGGCTTTCACCTGCCTGTTGTATTTTTTGGGAAGAAGAAAGTGCATTGATTTTATCTGATCTGCATTTTGGCAAATCAGGGCATTTTCGCAAATCGGGAATTGGCATTCCCCAAAATATCTTTAAAGAAGACCTTCAAAAATTATTTGCTCAGATACAGTTTTTTAAACCAAGAGTTTTGTTGATTGCAGGCGATATGTTTCACAGCTCTGCCAATAAAGAAATGGATTTTTTTATCAAATGGCGAAATGATTTTGCGCAGGTTCAGTTTAAACTCATACGCGGAAACCATGATATCTTATCAGCCAAATTTTATAAAGAAGCAAATATTGATGTAGTTGAAGATAAATTATTGATCAAAGATTTTTGCTTTACGCACGATATTGAATCATCCTGTAATGATGAAAAAAATGACCATTTTACTTTTTCCGGACACATGCATCCCGGAATAAAAATGAACGGCCCTGGAAATCAATCTTTAATGCTGCCCTGTTTTTATTTTAGCAAAAAATATGCAATTCTGCCGGCTTTCAGTGCTTTCACAGGATTGGCCAAAATAAAACCTGTAGCTTCTGATCACGTTTTTGTTTTACTAAAAACCGGTGTTATGCAATTACAATAACTTTTTATCAGTAAACGAACAAATAACACTGATTTTGATCCTGCAAACATTCCGGACAGACAACTATCAGGTAACTCTTTTGTATATAAATAAGGAACTAATGATATTTCTTCTTT
>DATILZ010000268.1:0-2172 GCA_035475995.1 Hanamia sp.
ACCAAGGTTCCTTCTGAGAGCGTTTTTTGTGCCGTCGAAGAAAATGAAAGAAAGGCAAATGAAAGAAGAAATACAATTGAATAAGATTTCATAATATGTTTATTATTTAAAGATAATTCAATGATATAGATAAGATTATGCCTCCAAAGGTTGCAAATAACAAAACTATCTTTTCTTTTTCAAAGCATCACTTTTTTCCTTCATCGTTTTAAGTTTGGTATTCGATTCCTGCATGGCCGTTATTCGTTCCTGCCATTTGTTTTGTGCTACCGGTTTCTTTTTATTTTCCTGCAGTTTGGCCATTATTTTATCATGGTCAATGATATATTTTTGAATCACAAACTGGATAAGAAGCGTAATGGTATTTGATACTGTATAATACCAGGTAAGTGCAGCGGGCATCCTGTTGAAAACACCAATCAAAATGACCGGGAAAATATACGGCAGATATTTCATCACCGGATTACTATTGTCCTGCATGTTACTCATTCCATAAACAGAAATCAGCATACTGGTAATAGCCGCTGTAATTGTAAACAAACTTACATGATCGCCATAAAAAGGAATATTGAACGGAATATGATAAATGGAATCATAGGTAGATAGATCTTTTGCCCACAAAAAACTCTGATGCCGCAAAGCGATATTTGAATTAAAGAAATCGTATAAAGCAAAAAATATCGGTACCTGGAAGAGAGCGGGAATACATCCGCCAAGTGGATTTACACCAGCGCTTTTGTAAAGCTTCATTTGTTCCATTCCAAAAGCCTGCTTGTCGTCCTTAAATTTTGTTTTCAGTACTTCCAGTTCCGGTTTTAATAATTTCATTTTCGCTCCGCTCAGGTAGCTCTGATAAGTGAGCGGCGAAATGAGTAAACGGATAATAATAGTAAGAAGCGCAATCACTAAACCGTAACTGGCAATTTTACTTGAAAGAAAATTAAAAACCGGCATGATAAAACCGCGGTTGATATATTTTACAAATGCAAGAATTCCACTTCCCAAAGGAACCATATTATACATTTGATTGCCATAAGATTTCAAAATCTTATAATCGCTGGGGCCATAAAAAAGCTCTAACGGAACTACTGCATCGTTTCCTGGTGCTACAGTTAATTTTAAATTTGCAGTTGCTTTTGCAATAATATGTAAACTGGTATCATTGGGGCTTTGCCAGGTAACTGCACCTGAAGAAAATTTGTTTTTAGCAACAATGGCTGCTGCGAAAAACTGCTGATTTAATGCAAGCCAATCTACAGGGCGCACAAACGTTTTATCATCATCTTTGCCTTTTACCACATGCTCAAAATCATAATCGCCATTTTCTACAAAAGAAATATGAGATTGTTGCGTTTCCCACTCAATATCCTTTTCCATTTTCACTGCCTTTACCTGCCACAAAAGATTAATAGTATTTTGAGTGACTAATTGATTGGCGCCATTCAATTTTATATTAAAAGCAAGCATGTAATCATCCGGCTTAATAATATATTGATGTACTATCGATTGGCCGTTATTTGTTTCTAATTTAAAACTGATAATCTTGCTGCTGTCCGCTTCAGTTTGAAGCGGTAATGGTGTAAAAAGAAGTTCAGAAGTTTGGGCAGTGTGATTATTTCCGGTATTGATAGCGTAAGAAATATTATTAAAACTACCATCCTGGAGAATAAGTGGTTTGCCATCAAAAGTTTTAAAATCTTTTAATTCAATTCTCTGCGGTTGACCGCCTTTATTTGAAAAAGTAATTTTAAATACTTTATTTTCAACGGTAACTAATTGCTCTTTTCCGGTACTATCCTGCTTTAACCCTGAAAGCGTAGAATCTTTCTTTGCAGCTAAAGAATCAGCAGCCGCCTGCATTTTAAGCGTTGTATCTATTTTTGGTTTCAGTTTATTCAGAGAATCCTGGATATGTTGCTTTTCTCTTTCTGCTGTTAATTGTCCTTGTTTGGAATAATAAAAATATCCAAAAAATAAAACAGCCAACAGTGCAAAACCAATAATCGTATTCCTATCCATACCCATATTTAAAAATTAGGGTGCAAATGTACACAAAACTTACAGTTTAGCAGAGTTGAAATTACCTTCAAATAAAATATAATCAAGGCTTTTAACATCATGAAATAAAATGACAAAACGAGGGATTCTCATTTCATTAAACCTTAAAATTTA
>DATILZ010000269.1:0-2004 GCA_035475995.1 Hanamia sp.
TGGCCTTTATGCGCATTGATACAGGCAGCGAACGAAGAAGAAGAATTATATCCTGGTAAAGATTTTACGTCTCCTGTGATGAAGGCGATTGAGCAATATCACAGCGCTGCACCGCTTGCTCCGGGTTACCACGCTTATGTTACAAACGAAGAAAAAGATTCCCGATTTTACGACGATAACCAGTGGATTGCTATTGCTTGCCTTGATGCTTATGACAGGACAAAAAAAGAAAAATATTTAGGCATTGCAAAAGAGATTTATCGTTTTATGATGACTGGTTTTGATACTTTGTCCGGAGGTGGTTTGTATTGGAAAGAAGATGCAAAAAATTCTAAAAACACCTGTTCAAACGGCCCGGGAATTATCATTGCGCTTGAGTTGTATAAAATAACGCATCAGCAAAATTATCTTGATACGGCGTTGCTTTTATATCATTGGGTGAATGCGCATTTGCAGGCTCCTGATGGCCTTTATTATGATAATATAAAGATTCCTTCTTTAAAAATTGATTCTGCAATTTATACTTATAACACAGGAACAATGCTTCAATCGAATGTGTTGTTATTTACCATTACAAAAGATAAAAAGTATTTAAAAGAAGCCGAACGAATTGCTTCCGCCGCTAAAGATTATTTTTATAAAAACAATCGATTGCCCGGTAATTATTGGTTCAATGCAGTTTTATTAAGAGGCGAAATTGCTTTGTATAAAATAGATAAAAATAAAAAGCACATTCAATATTTTATTGATGATGCAAACAGGATTTGGAATCAGGAAAATGAAAATGGCTTGATTGGAAAAAAAGGAAAAAGAAAAAGATTAATTGATCAGGCGGCTATGATTGAGATTTATGCACGACTTAATGAGGTTACAAAAAAATAGAAAAAGAGTATCAAGTTTTCCTCAGTGAAACTTCCTGTTCTTTGGATTTGTGCGAAAATTTCAAAAACAGGGATTGACATTATTTGTAAGTTTCCTGTAAAACTTATTTGGAAATAATTCTTATAACAAAAAAATTAAACAATACAAATATGAAAAAAATGGCCATAATATTTTCAGCATTTGCGTTTGCATCTCTTGCAGCCTGCAACAGTTCCAATTCCAATAAGGAAACAAATGCGGATTCCACATCAACCACCTCAAATGTAGCGCCCACTGATTCTGCTGGTAATCATTTTATCCCTGATAAAAAGAATTTTGAAACTACGATTGATGGTAAACAAACAGACTTGTATGTTTTGAAAAATCACAATGGAATGGAGGCGGCTTTTACCAATTATGGAGGACGTTTGGTAAGCCTGCTGGTTCCAGATAAGAATGGGAAAATGACCGATGTGGTGGTTGGTTTTAAAAGTGTACAGGATTATCAAAATTCAACGGAACCTTATTTTGGCGCCACCATTGGCCGCTACGGAAACCGCATTGCCAAAGGAAAATTTACCCTTGATGGCAAACAATACAACTTGTCAATCAACAATGGTGCAAATACTTTGCACGGTGGCAAGAAAGGCTTCCAGGATGTAGTTTGGGATGCAGATAAATTGAACGATTCCACTATTCAGTTTACTTATTTATCAAAAGATATGGAAGAAGGTTTTCCTGGAAATCTGAAAGCAAAAGTTACCTATTCTTTAACTGCAAATAATGGATTAAAATGCGAATATGAAGCAACAACAGATAAACCAACAGTGGTTAATTTAACCAACCACGCTTTCTTTAATTTGAATGGCGAAGGCAGCGGCACAATTTTAAATCACACAGTTCAGATCTATGCTGATAAATACAATCCAATTGATTCCGGTTTTATTCCACTCGGCCCGATTGCTGCTGTAGCGGGTACTCCGCTTGATTTTACCAAACCGGAAACCATTGGCTCAAGGATAAATGAAAACAACATACAATTAAAAAATGCCAAAGGTTATGATCACAATTTTGTATTAAACGGAACAAAAGTAAATGGCTTAAATCATGCCGCAACGGTGATTGGAGATAAGTCAGGAATTG
>DATILZ010000270.1:0-24958 GCA_035475995.1 Hanamia sp.
CATCTTGCTGGCAAATGGACCATTTCAAATATTGCTGTTAATGTTCCCTCCGGTTTCCAGGTTACCAATGTTTTTGATGAAGCGCCTTATACAGATTTTCAGGGAAGTACCTGGGATTTAATCAGGAATGGCAATGGTTCATTTACGCTTACAAACGGAACGAAAGAGAATATTTACTGGAGTATATTTGGCAAAGGCGATAATGCACAATTTCAATTTAAAAAATTAAACGGACAAAAAGCAAGAAATGTGGAAGAAGGCTACAGACTTGCATTAGGACCAATAAGCAGCAATACTTTTACGGCTAAATCCATTATTAATACCGGAACAGACAGCACTGGTTCTATCACTTATACTTTCACTAAACAATGATTTTTTATTTGACACAAGTCTTTTCAAAATTACTCTTTTCAAATTTTTAAATTATCAGCAAAAGAAGAAATAAGAGAGGTTTGTTTTTTATATTGCTGCTTTCTTTTTTTCCTCAAAAAGGAAATCCCTTCTTTTTATATTGGTAGTTTTGTTCTTTAAAAAAAATAGATGTGAATAACAAAGAAAAAACAACCGAAGAGTTGGACGTGCGCGTACTGATTCCAATTGAAAGACATAAAAAATTAATCCAGCTTTTCAAAGAACTGCCTGTTCATGAAAGTTTTATTTTTATTAATGATCATGATCCTATTCCTCTTTTTTATGAATTCCGTTCCATTTATGGAGATGTGGTTCGATGGGAATATCTCAATCGTGGAGGAAGAGAATGGAAGGTGAAAGTAACGCGAACAGAAGATTCACGGGAAGAGAGTTTACCGATATTTCTACCTTGCTTGACCTTCGAAAAGCAAATGAAAAAGAGAGGAAGCAAATCGTGTTTCACCGCTATGGAATGATGCAGCAGGGGGATACCATGGAAATTATTGCTGCCGAAGATCCGAAAGAAATTCATGCGATTTTTGTAAATAAATTTGAAGGACAACATTCCTGGATTTACAAAAAACAGGAACCAAATGAATACGTTGTTCACATTACTAAAAAAGTAAAAAGTGGTTTAGGAGATGATGGTTTTTCCGTGGTGAATGAATTTGATTTGCGGCCTTTTCCACCGACAGAGCGGCATGAAATGTTTTATAAAGCGTTTGCAGATATAACAGCCGGAGAAGCATTTGATTTCTCAACGATCACGATCCGTCACCGCTTTATTATCAAATGGAAGCGGAAAGCAAAGAACCATTTAAATGGGAATATTTAGAGAAAGGCCCTGAAGAATGGAAGGTGAGAGTGATTAAAATAAAAGGGTAAACTTCTAAGTAAATTCTTAATCAAAAGTTTAAGATTGTATTTTAGATAGTTAAAAGTCTTTTAATTTTATTTAAACTCTTTGTAAATTATTGTTAAGCTTTACCACCAGTTTACTCATTTCTCTTATAGCATCAGCTATATGTTCCGCATCAATACCGCTTTCATTTTGCTGCTGTTTTTGAGTAGCATGTTCAATGATTTTATCCGGGATTCCCAAGATTTTTACATCTGCTTTGTAGTAATGTTCGTTCATAAATTCGAGAATCGCAGAACCGAAACCACCGATAACAGTTCCATCTTCTACGGTAATTATTTTAGTATATTTTTTAAATACCTCATGCAACAATTCTTCGTCGAGCGGCTTTACAAAACGTATGTCATAATGAGCCGGATTTAATCCTTCAGATTTTACATCCCGAATAGCGGCTGCAGCAAAATTTCCAGAATGTCCAAAAGATAAAACAGCAATCTCTTCACCGTCTTTTATTTTTCTTCCGGTGCCGATTTTAATTTCTTTCAGCTCGGTTTTCCAATCTGCTTTTACTGCTTCCCCGCGCGGATAGCGGATTACAAAAGGATTTTTAGTGGAATCCAATTGCGCCGTGTACATCAGATTTCTTAATTCGCTTTCATTCATTGGTGCGCTTACGATCATGTTTGGAATGCAACGCATATACGCAATATCATAAGCACCCTGATGTGTAGCGCCATCATCACCAACAAGCCCGGCTCTGTCGAGACAAAAAATAACCGGCAGATTTTGTAATGCCACATCATGTATTACCTGGTCGTAAGCCCGTTGCATAAAAGAAGAATAAATGTTGCAAAAAACTTTCATTCCCTGGGTAGCAAGGCCTGCACTTAATGTAACTGAATGTTGCTCACAAATGCCTACATCAAAAGCGCGGTTGGGCATTTGCTCCATCATATATTTTAGCGAGCATCCACTCGGCATTGCCGGAGTAACGCCCATTATTTTATCATTTTTTTCTGCCAGTTCTATTATCGTATATCCAAAAACATCCTGGTACTTTGGCGGCTGTGGCAGATCGAATTTTTTCTTATAAATTTCACCGGTTATTTTATCAAATAATCCTGGCGCATGCCATTTTGTTTGATCCTTTTCCGCAAGTTCGTATCCCTTTCCTTTTACGGTTTTTATATGGAGTAATTTTGGGCCTGGAATTTCTTTCATATCCTGTAAAGTATCTACCAGTTTGGTTATATTATGGCCATCGATCGGACCAAAATAACGGATATTCAGAGATTCAAAAAGATTGCTGCTTCTGCTTATCATTCCTTTTAAGGAAGTTTCAATTTTTGAAACCATTTTCCTGGAAAACGTTTTACCGGGAAGCTTTCCCAATGCTTTCCAAAAATCATCCCGAAATTTATTATACGTTTGAGAAGTGGTGATATCGGTAAGATATTCTTTCAAAGCGCCTACATTGGGATCAATGCTCATGCAGTTATCATTCAGAATAATCAGCAGGTTGCTTTTTTCAATTCCTGCATGATTCATCGCTTCAAACGCCTCACCCGCTGTCATGGCTCCATCACCGATTATTGCCACATGCTGGCGGTCATTTTCCCCTTTATAATGAGAAGCCATTGCCATTCCTAATGCAGCAGAAATTGAAGTAGAAGAATGTCCTACGCCAAAAGTATCATACTCACTTTCCGCCCTTTTGGGAAAGCCGCTTAAGCCATTTTTTTTACGGATGGTATCAAAATTATCCCTACGGCCGGTAAGTATTTTATGTCCGTAAGCCTGGTGGCCTACGTCCCAAACCAATTGGTCATAAGGAGTATTAAAAACATAATGCAATGCTACTGTAAGTTCCACCACACCCAGACTTGCGGCGAAATGTCCTCCATGCACGCTTACCACATCCACAATATATTGGCGCAATTCGTCAGAAAGCTGGAGCAATTGGGTACGGTCAAGTTTTTTTAAATCTGCAGGTGAATTGATTGTTTTTAATAAAGGCCCGGGCGTGATTTCCATTCGTAAAAATTAATTGGTAAAATTACAATTTTTCTTAGAATTGTTTAGAGTGGTGTTTAAGGAAAGTTTGATAATTTAGGAAAGTTTGGAATAGTCAAGGGATGTTCAGAAAGTTTAAATGATAAACACAAATTCCCGATATTTATTTATTTGCTGCATATCAGCACATCAGCTCATCAGCTCATTCTTCCATTTCCTTTCTGATTTCATCAGAAATATTTACCAAAACTTTGTCAATTCTTTGTCCATCCATATCCACGATTTCAAAATTGAAACCGCGCCATTCAAAAGTATCGCCGGTAGTAGGAATGCGCTTTAATTCATGCAAAATAAAACCTGCAAGTGTGTCAAATTCATTTTCTCCTTCATTGATCCAGATCGTTTTATCAAACTTGGTGAGGAAATCATAAAACTGAATCTGGCCGTCAATTAAATAGCTGCCATCCTGCCTTTCTACAATTACATATTCGTCATCTTCTTCCTCC
Organism: Hanamia sp.; assembly: GCA_035475995.1. Classification (GTDB taxonomy): domain Bacteria; phylum Bacteroidota; class Bacteroidia; order Chitinophagales; family Chitinophagaceae; genus Ginsengibacter. The sequence continues at coordinate 3,790 of DATILZ010000270.1, forward strand.
GGCATCTCTCCCACTATCGCATTCAAAATATCCTTTACAGTAATCATACCCAGCAGGCTTCCATATTCATCCACCACAAAAGCATAATGTATTTTTGTTTGCTTTATTTTTTCAAGTACCTGGTAAGCGGAATTATTTTCCGGAACAAACAATGCTTTTCTTAGTATGCTTTGTAATGACGCGTCGGGAGCCAGATACATATCCTTTACATAAACTATTCCTTCAATATCATCGATGGTTTCTTTACAAACCGGATAAACTGAATGTTGAAATTCTTTAATCTTTTCTTTAATAGATGCCTGGTCTTCACCCAGGTCAAACCAAACGATATCCGTTCGGTGTGTCATCAGCGAAGTGATATTTCTATCGCCCAAATGAAACACTCTTTCAATAATATCTTTTTCCTCTTCTTCTATAGCCCCAAGCTCGCTGCCTTCGTTGATCATCGCCTTTATTTCTTCTTCCGTTACCTGGCTGTCGCTGCTTTGTTTGATATTAAAAAGTTTGAAAAATGCGGCGCTTAAAGAACTGAGCAACCATACAAGCGGATAAGAAAATGTACTGAGCGATTTTATTAAACGAGCTACCGCTTTTGCAATTTTTTCAGGATTCATCAGGGCGATTCTTTTTGGAACCAGTTCACCAAAAAGAATGGATAAAAAAGTGACAATAATTACAATAATAACTGTGGAGATAGTGCCTGCATAAGGCCGGATAAAATCTATTTTCTGCAGGTAAGGTTGTAAATAAATACTGAATCTTTCCCCGGAGTAAACACCTGTTAAGATAGCAATCAGGGTAATATAGATCTGTGTAGTGGATAAAAATACATCGGGGTTTTCTTTTAATTCGAGCGCAATACGCGATTTCCGGTCGCCTTTAATTGCTGAACTTTCAAGCCGGCTTTTTTTTGCCGAGACCAATGCCATTTCACACATTACAATGAATGCATTCAGAAGGATCAAAAAGAATAAAATAATCAGTTCAATCATATAAACATTTTTCATTTTGGCAACTCCAACCCAAATTTACTGTTGAAGATCTTCGCCGGAATATATCCAAGAATAAGGCCGACCATTGCTCCACAAAATATATCAAACGGAAAATGAACTCCTACATATACCTGTGCATAAGAAATAGCGGCCGCCCATAAAAAAAGTAAAGCCCATTTTGTACTGATAGTTTTCTTAAAAGTTGTAAATATAAACATTGCTGCGGCAAAATGATTCACTGCATGCGAAGAAGTAAAACTGGAACTTACCGGGCAATAAGAAACCAGAAACCTGATATTTTCGGCCAGAAACGGATCACGGCACGGACGCAAACGCATAAAGTTTTCTTTGATCAAAGTGCTGCTTATATAATCGCTCAATGTAATATTTATCACGAAAAACAAAACCCATATCCAACCTTTTATTTTAAAATTCAGGGTAATAAATACAACCAGGAAAAAATATAACGGAACCCAAACGGTCGGTTCCCGGATAAACGGAAAGAAAACATCAAAAAACGAACTATGCCAGTCGCCGTTCATTTTTGCAAACAAATTGTAATCAAATTGTTTTATAGCATCCGGCAGAAAGGTGGCATTTTGTATTTGTATGAAAATCATTATTGCAAAAATAATCAATGCCTAAAAACAGTAGTTAAATATTTACATTTGCTGTCAACAGTTAAAACACACGTGCAAATTTTATCACTTAAATTTTTTTGATGAAACGAAAATCGAATTTTCCCCGGCTGGTAAAATGGATGTTTTTGGCCGGGATCGCATTTTTGATTTTTATGACCATCATGCGATTTATATTTTTCTATCATTTTGCTTCTCCAAATTATACATTTTCAAATAGTATCCGCGCTTTTTTGTTAGGGTTAAACTTTGATTTAAGAATTGTATGTGGCGTCATTATTTTTCCTTTTGTAACCGGAAACCTTCATTTAAAATACAACGAAAGAAAGCGATTGACTGCAGGAAGTATCATTGAACTTTTGATAACGGTTGTAATAATGGCACTGCTGCTTGTTTTTATGAAAAAAGGACATGCATCTTTAGGGATTTTAACCGCTGTCAGCATTTTATTTATCCTGATTTTAGTATGGCTTTTCGTTACAAAAAATTGCAATCCTTTTGAAAATATTGTTTCAAAAAAGATCTTCAAAACCTATTTTTTTATAATAAGCCTCGTTCTTGTATTCCTTTATGCCATTGACTTTGAAAACTTTGATTACTTGCATGAAAGATTGAATGCAAGCGTGCTGAACTATTTGGGTAATGCAAAAATCTCTATGAATATGGTTTGGGAAACCTACCCGGTTTTTACCTTACTTATTTTAATTATTGTATTTACCGCGCTTCTGTTTTGGCTTATAAATAATTGGTATAACAGAACCAGAGCATCCATGTACTCAGGAAAGCCTGTGGCAAATTTTGTAACCTGTTTTGTCTTTGCATTGCTACTCGGTCTAGGTGTTTTTGGACGATTAAATCAATATCCGTTGCGCTGGAGTGATGCGTTCTCGTTTGACGATAATTTTAAAGCAAATCTTTCTTTAAATCCGGTACAAAGTTTTTTGAGCACACTCAAATTTAAAAACTCAACGTACGATTTAAAAAAAGTAAAAGAGTATTATCCACTGATGGTTCAATACCTCAATATTCAAAACCCCGATAGCCTATTGCTGGATTATAAAAGAGTTCATGAAGTTGCCACGCCATCGAATCCTCCAAATGTAGTAGTCGTTATTTGTGAAAGTTTTTCTGCGTATAAAAGCAGCATGTGGGGAAATCCATTAAATACTACTCCTTATTTTGATCAGATGTGCCGGAATGGAGTTTTTTTTGACAGGTGTTTTACACCGGCTTACGGAACTGCACGCGGCGTTTGGGCTGTGATCACAGGAATTCCGGATGTTGAATATCCGACCACCTCAAGCCGCAACCCGGCATATGTAGATGAACATTCGATCATCAACGATTATAAAGGTTATGACAAATTTTATTTCATTGGCGGAAGTTCCAGCTGGGCCAATATCCGTGGTTTGCTCACCAATAATATTGATGGATTACATCTCTATGAACAGGACGATTATAAATCAAAACCGATAGATGTTTGGGGCATCAGTGATAAGAATTTATTTCTTGAAGCAAATAATGTTTTCAAACAACAGAAGCGTCCATTTGTAGCAGTCATCCAAACGGCAGATAATCATCGTCCTTACACCATTCCTGAAGAAGATAAAAAAGAATTTACCCTAAGAGATTATCCGGTTGATTCTTTAAAAAAATATGGATTTGAAAGCAACGCAGAATTAAATGCTTTCAGATTTACCGATTTTAGCTTTGAAAAATTTATAGAAGCCGCAAAAAAAGAATCCTATTTCAATAACACCATTTTTGTGTTTGTAGGGGATCATGGAATTCGGGGCGATGCGGGAAATATGTTTCCGAAAGCATGGGAAGTTGATGGGTTAACAACGCAACATGTGCCACTGCTTTTTTATTCACCGGCCTTATTGATACCACAACGCATTGACAGAACCTGCTCCCAGGTTGACCTGCTGCCATCTGTTTCTTCGTTGGCAAAAGTTTCTTTTACGAATACCACTTTAGGCAAAAATTTGTTTGATACGATTCAAAACAATGTTCGTTTTAAAAATCTTGCTTTTTTATTTAACCCGGATTTAAAGCAAATCGGAATTATTACCGATGATTATGTTTATGTTCACAATCTTTTGAGCGGTCAGGAAGATTTCCGTTCTTCAAAAAACAATGAGGCGCTTCCTCAAACAAAAGAAACGGCTTCGGATAAAAAAGCCTTACAAACACTGTCTGAAGCCTATTATCAGACAGCAAAGTATATGCTCTCAAATAATAAAAAAATCAAAGAAGCGGTCAGTAAATAAACAAATATTCTTCATTTTCTAATCATGATCCTCAAAGCTAAAATGCCCAAAACCGTTCCATTAACGATTCAATGGCTTTTAATGCTTTGGCTCATTTACCTGGTTATTTTTACCATTCTGCGTATTGCAACAGTTGTTTTATTTATTCCTGTAAATATTGCAGCAAGTTCGCTTCTGCCTTCATTCTGGCTGGGTTTCAGGTACGATGCCAAATGGATTTCTATTATTCTTTTGCCGATCGCTGTTTTGTCAGTTTACCCACGATTTTCTCCTTTTTATTCAGAAAAAAATAAAAAGTTCTGGTCTTATTACCTGGCGATTGCAACGCTGATCGTTTTATTTTTTTTTGGTGCTGATTTTGGCAATTTCAGTTACAATCATACCCGCATCAATGCCAGCGCTTTAAATTTTGCAGAAGATCCGCTCATTTCTTTTAAAATGCTGTGGCAAAGCTATCCAATGGTGTGGTTGGTAACGGCTTTAATTGTAGCAGTTGTTTTGCTTTCAAAGCTTTTTAAACATACGCATGTTTTAACAACAAAAAGAAATCTCCAGGAAAATATGATTTATAAAAAGCGGTGGCATGCCGGAGCAATTATCTTTTTAATATGGTGCCTGTTTGGAATTTTTTCTTTTCAACCTATAAAATGGAAAGACGCTTTTGAACTGAATGATAATTTTAAATCTTATGTGGCTTTAAATCCATTACAAAATTTTTTTACCACCCTACAATTCCGAAAGCCGTCATTTGATGATGCAAAGGCAAAAGAATATTTTCCGCTGATTGCAGATTTCCTGCAATTCGATTCTAAAAATATTGCTGAAGGGGATTATTCGAGAGATATTTTGCCCAATAGTAAATCGTTGGAAAGCAGGCCCAACATTGTTTTGGTCATTTGCGAAAGCTTCAGCATGTATAAAAGCAGTATGAGTGGCAATCCATTAAATGCTACTCCATATTTTAAACAACTCTGTGACAGCGGCATTTTTTTTAACCGTTGTTTTACACCCACCTTTGGTACAGCGCGCGGCGTATTTGCAATAGTAACTGGCATTCCTGATGTGCAACTTTCTAAATTTTCTACCCGCAATCCTGAAGCAATCCAACAACACACGATTGTCAATTCTTTTGAAGATTATAATAAGTTTTATTTCCTGGGTGGCAACAGCGATTTTAATAATTTTGATGGTTTAATAAAAAATATAAACGCGGTAAAAATTTACCAGGAGGGATCTTTTAAATCGAAGCCGTTGAATGTATGGGGCATCAGTGATAAAAATCTTTTTCTGGAAGCTGAAAATGTTTTTAACGAACAGAAAAAACCATTTTTTGCAATTGTACAAACAGCCGATAACCACCGGCCATACAACATTCCTGCAGAAGATACTGATTTTGAAAAAAGGATGGTAGATGAAGACACTCTTCATAAATATGGATTTGAATCATTGCAGGAATTTCAATCTTTTTGTTATACCGATTATTGTTTTAAAACACTGATTGAAAACGCAAAAAAACAATCATGGTTTGATAATACCATTTTTGTTTTTGTAGGCGATCATGGCGTAGAAGGCGAAACATCAGCGATATACCCAAACGCATGGGACAAAGGAAGTTTGAGTGATGAACATGTACCACTTTTATTTTATGCGCCGCAATTATTAACGCCGCAAACACATGCTGAGGTAGTATCTCAAATCGACCTGCTTCCTACACTAGCCGGAATGCTTCATCAACCATATACAAATACCACATTGGGAAGAGATGTTTTGAATTCAAAAAATAAAAGTGATGCCGCTTTTATCATCCATCATGATGAAGGAAACATAGGCATAGTTACCAATGATTATTATTTTGTAAAAAATCTGAGGATCAGCAAAGAAAGCCTGATGCCAATTAATTCCAGCTCTACCACATTAGATATTGTAAAAAAAGATTCTATTGAAAAGAAACTATCACAACTAACTTCTGCAATTTATGAAACTGCAAAATGGATGCTGGTAAATAATAAGGATAAATGAGAGTTGATACTTTAGCACCAGTTCCTTCTTATTGTTAAAAATAAGAAAACAATATTTCAGTAAACAAACAAATAACCGCGATTGTCATTCTCTCACTTCCTCTTTAATTCCGTTGTTTTCAAATCTGAATGTTCGTTTTGCTGTACAGATTTATCGCCTGTTTCTACTTCAACCGTTTTTGTGGTTACAGCATACGGATCCGGATGAATTTGTGTGCCATATTTGATGGCATATGCCTTAGTAAATTCTGCTCCAAAATACAAAATCATGGATGAAAAATAAACCCATAATAATAATATTACTAATGAGCCCGCTGCTCCGTAAGTGCTGCCGACATTGCTTTTGCTGATATAAAAAGAAATTGCGAATTTAGCCAGCATGAATAAAACTGCCGTGGTAATAGCACCCGCTGCTACATCTTTCCATTTTATTCTTGCATCCGGAAGCACTTTAAAAATTGCACCAAATATCAACGCAGTTACTACTAAAGTAATTATAAGATTGATGATGTAAAAAACCACGACAGCCACATCCGGAAAATGCGCTTTTAAAGAATTACTAAATCCATCAATCAATGTGGAAATGCTCAAAGAAACGAGCAGTAAAAAACCAAGTCCGAGAATTATCGAAAAAGATAAAAAACGGTTTTTCAATAATTTAAGCCATCCTCTTTTTGGTTTTGGTTTTAGCCCCCAAATATTATTAATGGAATTCTGAATCTGGGCAAAAACGGTGGTAGCACCAATTATCAAAGTAATAACGCCAATGATAATAGCGATTTCACTTTTGCCCGAAAGCGAAGCATGTTTGATCATTTCCTGCAATTGAATCGCCGTATCATGCCCCACAAAACCAGATAAAGTAGAATATACTTTTCCTTCCGCCGCATCTTTTCCTAAAAAAAGGCCACTAAGAGAAATGATAATGATCAGTAACGGCGCCATCGAAAAAACCGTATAGTATGCAAGCGAGCTGCTGAGCACCGTTACGTTATCATTAGAAAATCCTTTGAAGGAATTTTTGAGGATCTCCCAGATATTTTTTGCAGAAATTTTTTTCTTCATGTGATTCTTTTTTTGAATCACTGCAAAAAAACTACCAACATATTTGCAAAAGAAATGAAGCAGATTGTTTGGGGGAAACTGAAATTTGCTCTACAGATTTATGGGTATGGAAAAATAAAAAACAGATCCTTTTCCTTCAATACTTTTCGCCCAGGTATGGCCTTTATGCGCTCTAATAATTTGCTGACATAAATAAAGGCCGAGCCCAATTCCTTCTATGTGATTACTTTTCTCACCGCGGTAGAACCGCTCAAAAATATAAGGTAACTGCTCTTCCGGAATTCCCATTCCTTCATCTTTTACCGAAAACATTACAGAATTCTGCTCAATCCTTGTAGTAATCTCTATAGTTGTTTTGTTATTGGAATATTTAATCGCATTTCCGACGTAATTGCTGACCACCTGGATCAAGCGGTAACGATCTGCGCATATATCAATACTTGCAGAACAATCAACATTTATTTTAAATGAGGGATGCAGTAATTCTATAGTATCTATTGCCTCCTTTACCATATTATCAAAATTAAACACCGACATTTCCAGCGTTATGTTTCCTGAGTTGATAGCGGATACTTCATATAATTCAGAAATAATTTTTTGTAAACGCGCAACAGCGTTTGCATTTCTGCTTTGCATTTTTTTCATCAATTCAATATCATTTGCCTCAATTGCTTTTTCTAAAATGTCATTAATCAAGGTGAGATTTGCTAGTGGAGTTTTTAGCTCATGTGCTACAAATCCAATCGTATCTTCTCTGTCTCTTTCAAGCTTCTTGTTAATCGTAATATCGTGCACAACCAGCAGCATATTATTATCAGCAAAATCACGCAACGGCGCACAACTTACCTCAAAGATTCTTTTTTCGACGGAAGGAATATCTACTTCCAGTTGCTTATTTGAAAAACTATTTCCGGTAAGAGCAGCCTGCTCCAAAGAGTGTAAAAGATCATCATTTTTATCATAGGGTTTTATGAGAGTCGCAATATTTATTGTCTGAATTTCAGGCACTTTATTCCTGAACAAGCTGACAAATGCGTTATTCGCTTTTATAATATTCAAATGATGGTCAACAATAATCACTACATCTGCAATAGAAGAGAGGATGCTTTCATTAAAATCATTTAAACGCTTCAATTCCAGCTCTGATTCTTTTTGCGTATGAATATTTTGAATCACTTTTAATATACGCGCTGTTCCCTTAGCATCTTTTACCAAAACCGATTCACCGGATACCCACGTAATCGTTTTATTTTTATTTACCAGATAATTGTTATCATATGATTGGCCTTTTTGCAAAACTGTTTCACGTTCAAATTCAGGTAATCCTTTTTCGAGGTCTTCTTTTGTAAATAAAACGCTGATGCTTTTACCAACAATATCCTCTTCTGTATAACCAAAAGATGCGGTAAAGGAATTATTAATTGCCAGAACAATTCCCTTTTCATCTGCTATTAAAATATTGTTTTCCCGTGCATTAGTAAGAAGGGCTTTAAAAAAATCAAAATCTAAATCTGCATTATCATTATCATTTTTCATGGGAAACATTTTTTGTTTTTTTTCTTTCAGTTAAAATTAAATGTACAAAAAGGTTTTAAACGAAGCAAAGGTTTCAATGTAGCCAGCAAATGAAGAAATATATGCATAGATCATTTTTTCTCCATTCTATTAAAAAAAAATCGCTTCGTTCACTGGTTTTCATCTCTTTATTCAAAACCTTTTGCCTTTATTTGTTAAATCCTTATTAGAAGACAATTTTTTAAAGAAGTGAGAAGTTATTACTCTCAATAACATTCTATTTTTGTATCGGAAATTGAAAATGGAAAACTTTTTGCGGGCATGCTGCTAATACAGATCATTTCAATTTCAAAAAAGCTTAAAAATCCTATGAATCTGAAACCATCTGAAAAGTTATCTCAGAGACAAATTGCGCGTGGCCTTGACCTTGTAATAAAAGAAGGTATGGTGACGGAAGCGATGACCGCGCTTACCGGCGGTACATTCCTGGTAGCCCTGGCTATTTTGCTTGGCGCCTCAAATGTGCAAATCGGTATTCTCGCTGCCTTACCAAGTTTTTCCAGCATTTTTCAACTGGCCGCTATTTTTCTTTTACAGAAATATAATAACCGCCGTGGCATTGCTGTAATTTCCAATATTTGTGCCCGCCTCCCTTTGCTTGTTATAGGTTTGCTTCCATTAATCTTTTCAAAAGGTACGAGTATCCAGGTATTGATCTTTCTGTTATTTTTCTATTATTTCTTTGGTTCCATTGCCGGTGCAAACTGGAATTCGTGGATGAAAGACCTCGTTCCGGAACAAAAACTTGGCACTTATTTTTCTAAAAGAACACGACTTACACAAACTTTAAATGTTGTTTTAAGTCTTGCTGTTGCACTTTCACTGGATTATATAAAAAGAGTAAAGCCTGAAGCTGAATTAAAAACTTATGCTTTTATGTTTATTGGCGGCGGCCTCATTGGTTTGATCTCTGTATGGCTGCTTTCCAAAACTCCTGAACCGGCAAGTTTTTTACCAAAAGAAAATATCCTGCGGTTATTAAAAAAGCCTTTGATGGATAAGAATTACCGTAAGCTATTAATTTTCAATTCCTTTTGGTCGTTTGCTTTGAGTATTGCTACTCCATTTTTTACTGTTTACATGTTGAAGTCGTTAAATCTTCCGCTTTCTTACATTATCGCTTTTGCTATAATGGGGCAGGTAGCAGGGATCTTTGCTATAAAATTATGGGGAAAATATTCCGATAAATTCAGTAATAAAACGATTATAAAAACTGCTGCACCGCTTTATATTTTGTGTATTCTTTCGTGGCCTTTTGCAGGGATGGCGCCCTCACTTTTATTTGTTTCGCTGATCGTTGCAATGATCAATATCATGAGTGGAATTGCTACCTCAGGCATTAATCTTTCTATTGGAAATATTGGTTTGAAACTCGCCTCAAAAAATGAGGCAATCGTTTATTTAACAGCAAAAAATATGATCGTAGCGTGCTTTGCATCTTTAGGGCCGGTTGTTGGCGGTCTTCTTGCAGATTATTTTTCGAACAGAAGTTTTGTGTGGAATATTCAGTGGGCCGGGCCACATGGTACCCATATATTGACATTGCTCGAATTGCACAGTCTGGGTTTTCTTTTTATAATTGGCGGCGCTCTGGCTTTTATCGCATTAAAAACGCTCAGTTTAATTAACGAAAAAGGAGAAGTTCCAAAAGAACTTGCTATTTCAGAAATGAGGAGCGGATTTAGAAATGAATTTAAAAACAGGCTTACAAGGGAAGCGCTTTTGTCGCTTCTTTATTCTCCTGTTCTTTTTCATAATCTTGTACAGAAAAAAATAAAAAATACGATTGAAAACAAATTGGTAAATATGCGTAAATGGCGCACCACTTTAGCAGAAAAAAGGACCGCTTAAAATTTATCAGGATATTGCAGGTTTTTTATCAAGTAAATCAACAAATAATACCGTTTTTGATTTTGCAAAAACGCTCCCACTGACTGAAACTTTCTTTTTTTTGGATTTGAAAGTGAACCGGTTGTTTCTTTCCCACTTGTTATTTTAGGCTAATTAAAGCGTTATGAAAAGGAAGTCAGAACTGCAGGCTGATCATTTTCCCTAAAAAATAAAAATAAACCCAACTGAACCAAAATGAAGGTTGATTGCCGTGGTGGGTTGCTCTAAAAAATCTTTCTTTTAAAAGGAACCAATAAAACTGCATAAAAATTGCAGGTCACTTTTGTATGGAAGAAAGAAAGCCCAAATTTATTGTAGTGATTGGTACTTCAGCCGGCGGTTTTTTTGCGTTAGCAGAATTAATAAGCCAATTGAATGATGAAATGGATGCTGCATTTTTTGTAGTGATGCATTTATCACACCAGGGAATTGGCGAATATCTTGTAAATCAAATGCAAAAGTATTCATCGTTATTTTGTACAGAAGTAGAGGATGGCGCTTCGATAAAAAAAAGTACGATTTACTTTGCGCAGCCAAATAAACACATTATTGTTAAAAAGGACGAAGTAAGACTTGGCTGCGGCCCACAGGAAAGCAGATGGCGGCCTTCAATAGATGTATTATTTCGCTCTGCTGCAGCGGCATACGACGGACAAACGATTGGAGTAATTTTAACGGGAATGCTGGATGATGGAACTGCAGGAATGTCTGCTATAAAAAGATGCGGTGGAACGTGCGTTGTACAAGATCCGAATGAAGCGGAATATCCGGATATGCCGCTTTCGGTTTTGAAAGAAATAGATGTTGATTATTGTATTCCGCTTTCGCAAATGGGTGCTGTAATTTCGGAAACAATATCGAACAAAGAAATACAGAATACAATCATACCACCGGATATAATAAAAGAAGTTCAGATGTCGGAAGATGGCGTCGGATCTATCAATGAAATGGAAGAACTGGGCAAGAATTCTGTGTTTACCTGTCCTGATTGCGGCGGTGTGCTTTTTGAATTAAAAAATGATGCCATTACCCGTTATAAGTGCCATACAGGACATTCTTATTCAATTAATGATCTTTTGTTGAAACAAAATAAAAAATTAGAAGCTTCGCTCTGGGTGGCGCTCCGGTCATTAGAAGAAAGGAAAAAACTATTGTCTCAATTATCTGAGAAAAATATGCAAAGAGGTTACAATCGTTTCGCTTCAGATTACCGTGAAAAAATTGAGGAATTAGGAATGCACGTTGAGAATTTAAAAAGTGTATTATTCGCTTCAGAAAAAGAAAAAGTTTTTTTTAAATAAACGCTTTTGCAAAAATATTACGCCTTTTTTTATTAAAAAAACCAGAAAGGTGCTGCAAAAATGCAACACCTCTTTTCTAACTAAAGCCTTTTTATCCGGATATTTCTGAACCAAACGTCATCACCGTGATTTTGTAAAGCGATTTTGCCCTTCTTAAAACTTGCAAAGTCAGACATCTTTTTAAATTTACTGATCGCTACCATTTTTTGCCAGTTGTCGTCCCAAATATGAGTAGAAAGTGTGTGAACGCCATTCATATAAAAATCCAGTTTGCCATTTACTGATTTTATCTCTACCTGATTCCATTGGCCAAGTGGCTTTGCTACTTCTTTGGATGCTAAAAGATCGTAAAGATCTCCTGCTCTGTGCGTATAAAGCTTTCCATCAGGCTGACCCAAACGGGTTGGAGTACCATTATCAAGGATTTGCATTTCAATTCCTGTTTGATAGGTTTCCGGATATTTGGCAGCATCTTCATGAACATAAAAAATAATTCCACTGTTTCCTTTTTCTGAAATTTTCCAATCTAATTTTAGATCAAAATTTCCATACTCCTCATTTGTGACCAAATCTCCACCTTCTTTGTCTTTTGCGGATGCATCCAGATGTAGAACTCCATCTTCTATTTTCCATTCATTGCCCACATTTTGTTTTCCGTAATTGTGCCATTTGTCCGTACTTTTTCCGTCAAATAAAATCTCCCATCCTGAATCTTTTTCAGTTGGCGATAGCGAGTTTTTCATGGTATTTATTTTTAAAGAAGAACATAAAAAAAATAACATTGCTGCCGAAAAAAAGGTGATTGTTTTGATCATGATTTATGGTTTAGAAGATGAAAATGAGTTCAAATTTATTTTAGAAAATGAAATATGCTTTTTTTTATTGTTGGGTAAAACTTAAGTCAAATACAGATTCATTACTGAAAATTATCGATTAAAAGTAATGAAGTTAGCAGAAAAGCTTGCAGAAATTATAAACCCAAAACCGAACGGTTTAAATTTTCGTCAGGTTTTGTTCCGGCAAAATCATCAAAAGCTTTGTCGGTAACGTGAATGATATTTCTTCTGATCAATTCTGCTCCTTCTTTTGCACCATCTTCCGCATTTTTCAAACTATCTTCCCATTCCAGCACAGCCCATCCGGGATAATCATAAGCCGCCAGTTTGCTGAAGATCGCTTTGAAATCTACCTGTCCATCACCTGGCGAACGAAAGCGTCCTGCGCGGTTCAGCCAGCTTTGATAACCTCCATATACTCCTTGTTTTCCGGTTGGATTAAACTCGGCATCTTTCACATGAAAAGCCCTGATCCGGTCATGATAAAAATCTATATATTCCAGGTAATCGAGACATTGTAAAACAAAATGAGAAGGATCATAAAGCAGGCAAGCTCTTTTATGAAAATCAACTTTTTCCAAAAACATTTCATAAGAGATTCCATCATGAAGATCTTCGCCCGGATGTATTTCATAACAAACATCAACGCCACACTCATCAAAAACATTGAGTATCGGAAGCCATCTTTTTGCAAGTTCTTTAAAACCCATTTCTACCAAACCTTCCGGCCTTTGTGGCCATGGATATACTGTAGGCCACAATAAAGCGCCACTGAAAGTAGCGTGGGCTGTAAGTCCTAAATTTTCAGATGCTTTAGCGGCATATTTTAATTGCTGCACTGTCCATTCCTGTCTTGCTTTGGGATTATTGCGATATTTTTCGGGAGCGAAACTATCGAACAAATTATCATAAGCAGGATGTACTGCAATCAACTGACCTTGTAAATGAGTGGAAAGCTCTGTAATATCCAAACCAAAACTATTTACAGTTCCTTTCAGTTCATCTGCATAAGTTTTACTTTCAGCCGCTTTTTGCAAATCAATAAAACGATCATCTAAAGTAGGTAATTGAACACCAACAAATCCTTTATCTTTTGCCCAGCGGCAAATATTTTTTAAGCTATCGAATGGAGGTTCTGTACCGATAAACTGAGCGATAAATATGCCCGGGCCTTTGATTGTTGTCATTTGATTTATTTTAAAATTTTAAATTAATAAAACTAACTTACTTAATCCAACACCTATAAATTTCGTTAAATTGCAAATCATATTGATTTCTCATTTCATGCCGTATTTCCAAAAAATAAATAGGCCAAAAAAATTGAAGTAATAATGCCGGCCAAATCAGCAAGTAACATCGCCCCTATCGAATACCTCGTATTTTTTATAGAAACGGCGCCAAAATAAACGGCGACTACATAAAAAGTAGTATCAGAGGTTCCCTGCAAAATAGAGGACAGGCTTCCTGCAAAAGAATCCGAACCGTAAGTTGTCATCGTGTCTATCATCATGCCGCGTGCTGCGCTTCCACTTAAAGGTCTTACTAATGCGGTTGGCAATCCGGCGACAAAGCGGGTATCGGTTCCGAAAGCCGAAAACATACTTCTCATGCCGTCAATGATCACTTCAAAGGTACCGCTGGTACGGAGCAGGCTGATAGCAACCAGCATGCCCACGAGGTATGGAATGATTTTTACGGCTATTTCAAAACCTCCTTTAGCTCCTTCTATGAATGCATCAAAAATGTCTATTTTTTTGTACAATGCTCCAAGAATAATTACAAAGAAAATAGTTAATATCAGCCCATTGCTTAAGATACCGGAGAAAGTTTGCACTCCTGTATAGCTGAGGGATTTTAAATAAATAACCATCAACGACAAGACGGCTGAAATACCTAAAACCCATAATAATATTACCGGCTGAAAAATATTTATTTTTTGTTTGAAAGAAACAACAAGCATGGCCGTAATAGTTGCCACGAAAGTAGCAATCATGCAGGGAATAAATATATCTGTAGGATTCGAAGCATTGAGGGAAGCGCGAATGGCAATGATGCTTACAGGGATTAAAGTCAATCCTGAAGCATGCAGACACAAAAACATGATTTGTGAATTGGAAGCTGTATCCTTATTTGGATTTAATTCCTGCAAACTTTCCATTGCTTTAATTCCGAAAGGTGTTGCTGCATTATCCAATCCTAATAAATTGGCCGAAAAATTCATAACCATATGTCCCATTGCGGGATGGTTTTTTGGCAGTTCCGGAAATAATTTTGAAAAGAAAGGGCCGATAATTTTTGACAACAACCGTATTCCTCCTGCTCTTTCGGCAATACTCATAAAACCCATGAACAACGCCATGATTCCAATCAGATTTATAGAAATGTCAACTGCTGCTTTTGCGGTGGCAATAACTCCGTCGGCATGTTGCTCATGAAAACTAATATATTCACCGGATGTTGTTTTGATGTATTTTGTAGTACCATCGGTAAAGCTTTTTCCATTTTTTAATAAAGTAAAAACAGAAGCGGGAATTGCAGTAGTATCCAACGATTTTGTATGTGATGTATCGCCGGATTTGCCTACAACCATCCTGCTATAAATATCGGTATTCCCTTTTATAAAAATACATTGAAAACTTGCCGCCAGGAATGCAACAATAATAAAAGCGGCCCAAATTCTGCTTAATGCCATAAATAAAGTTGTAAAAAAAACTAAGATAAGGATTTGTGATTTTTAAATTGATTTTTTGTTTATTGAAATAATCACTCCTCAGAAATATGTGGAAGGCTTTCACCAACATTTGCATGCATTTGCCCCTGCTCTAATTAGCATGCTTCTTGTGGCAATTGCTGATTATTCATTCATTTCTAAAAATATTTTTATATGCCAGACAATAATCAAAAAAGAGTGGCCATTATTACAGAAAATGGCTTTGAAGAAGTAGAACTTACCAGTCCGAAAAAAGCAATGGAAGATGCAGGAATCAAAGTGGATATTTTATCTACAGAACAAGGAAAAGTGAAAGCATGGAATCATGATCATTGGTCCATAGAATTGCCTGTAGATGTAAATTTATCTGATGCAAACCCATTTGATTATGATGCATTAATGATTCCCGGTGGTGTAATCAATCCTGATAAAATGCGTATTCAAAAAGCCTATGTGAACTTTGCAAAAGACTTTATGGAATCCGGGAAACCAGTGGCAGCTATTTGTCACGGGCCGCAACTACTAATAGAAACCGGTTTGCTTGAAGGCAGAAAAATGACTTCCTATCCATCCGTTCGCACCGATCTTAAAAATGCGGGGGCAGAATGGTTTGATAAAGAGGTAGTGGTAGATAAAGGTTTAGTAACCAGCAGAAGTCCAAAAGACCTCGATGCTTTTAACAGAAAACTATTGGAAGAAATCAGGGAAGGCGTACATGAACCCGCTTAAAATCCGCTTCAATACAAAGGCTAATGAACAATTATGTTGATTGGCCTTTTTTTTACAACAGAGTTCCTCTCAAAGTGAATAATGCCACATTAAAGAAAATGATTAGTCCTGTAACATCTACCAATGTAGCAACAAAAGGTGCAGAAGAGGAAGCAGGATCGGCCCCCAATCTTTTTAAAATGAGCGGAAGCATACTGCCGATCAATGATGACCATAATACTACTCCCACCAAAGAAAAGCAAACTGTAAGGCCAATTAAAAACCAATGTTCTCCATAAGTATAAGAAGTAATAATTTGTTCATGCATTAAAAAACTCCATACTGCTATTCTGCAAAATCCGACAATACCAAGCATGGTACCAAGCATAAATCCAGACATTACTTCGCGCCGCATTACTCTCCACCAGTCTTTTAAAGTAACCTCTCCCAAAGCCATTGCCTGAATAATTAGCGTGGAAGCCTGAGTACCACTGTTGCCGCCTGTACTGATAATTAATGGAATAAAATTGGTAAGAATAATTACTTTTTCCATTTCACTATTGAAAAACGCCATAGCTGTAGCAGTAAGCATTTCACCCAAAAAAAGAATGGTAAGCCACCCTACTCTTTTTTTAACTAACGTAAATAACGGAGTTTCAAGATATGGCATGTCCAGCGCTTCGGCACCACCAATTTTCTGTACGTCTTCGCTAAATTCTTCACCGGCCACCCACAATACATCGTCAATGGTAACAATACCGAGTAATACATTGTAATCATCTACAACAGGAAGCGCAACACGGTTATTCATTTTAAAAACTTCGTTGGCAGTTTCCTGATCCTGGTTGACATTCAGTTCGATAAATCTTCCATCCATCATCTCACTCACTTTAGTATCGGGTGAGGCAAGAATAAATTCCCTGATACGAATATCATCGAGTAATTCACCGTGTTTATTGATCACATAAATGACATCAATTGTTTCGGTATTTTTCCCAACACCCCTGATGATATTTAAAACTTCTGCAACGGTATTATATTCGTAAACATAAATATAGTCAGGCGTCATCAGGCGTCCGACACTGTTTTCAGGATAACCAAGAAGCGATAAAGTGATCTTTCTTTCTTCTGGTTTTAAAGTTTTTACCAGTTCGCGCACCACTTCGTTTGGAAGATCTTCAAAGAATGAAGTACGGTCATCGGGTTGCATTTCATTGAGCAACTCTGCGCTTTTTGCGGGCGGCAGATTTTTTATAATGTCTTTTTGTGTAGGATGATCGAGGATTTTAAAAACACCAATAGCGCGATGCAAAGAGAGGTGCAGGAAAATTTCAATCTCCCTGTCTTCATTTTCATAAATGAGCTCAGCGACGTCGCTGATGTTTTGTTGATTCAGAAACTCGTGCATTGCCACGTCATCTGCAGTGTTCAAAACATCTTCGTACTGCTCCTGAACTGAAATTTCTTCCTCTGTCATTGCAAATCGTTTCTTTCAGATAAGGGCGCAAAAATAATTTATTTACCTTTAAAAAAGAGGTTAATTGAAAAGTGAAGTAAGAGGAAGAAACGTCGTTGCAAAAACTTTTTATTTTACAACAAACGAATAAATAACGTGAATTTCTGTTTTGAAAAAATAGAAATTAAACAAAGGTCAAATTGATTTTGACCAAGATCAAAAAATAAAATGGCACCTTAATTGAATCCCAACTTATCTTTTTACTTTGCAAAAATATTAAACGAAGCACTTGACACGAATCGGCCTTATTTCTGATACACACAATTATCTTGATCCAGCTGTTTTTGAACATTTTAAAAACTGTGACGAAATATGGCATGGAGGAGATTTTGGAAGTTCTGCGATTGCTGATCAGTTAAAATCTTTTAAACCCCTTCGTGGTGTATATGGAAATATTGATGGCTATGATATAAAAAGTGTTTATCCTGAACAGTTGGTTTTTATGTGCGAAGAAGTAAAAGTAATGATGCGGCATATCGGAGGTTATCCACCCAGATATAATCCGGAAACCAAAAAAGAAATTCTCATTCATAAGCCACAACTCTTTATCAGTGGCCATTCACACATTTTAAAAATCATGTATGATGATAAGTTGCAGTGTCTTCACATCAATCCGGGCGCTGCCGGAAAACAAGGATGGCATAAAGTAAGAACGCTAATTCGATTTGCGATCGATGGAAAAGATATTAAAGATTGCGAGGTGATTGAGTTAATTAGCAATGGACAAAGTAAGGAGGCTTTTCTTCCATCATGAATCTATCACCAAACTTTGTTTTTTAAAGCAAGAATAACATCAGTATTTTCAAATTTCCCATTTGAAAATAAATCAAGATCAATAGATTTTCGGTGACCATATAAAAGAGAGAGCCGTTCCACCAACTAATGAAAAGTCCTTTAATTCAGCCATCTCCATCAACTGCTTTAATACGGAAAAAGTGTTCGGTTCAACTGTCTTAATTTGTAGCATCTGAATTCAGTTATTGGTTTATTTATTACGGTTGGCATCATAATCGATATTTTCAAAAACGACATCCCAAAAAATTCGTTTGTTAAATACAGGTTTCTTTTTATCTGGCATAATGCAAAGATAGAATTGAATTTTGTTTTGAGAGAGAAGCCAGTAAACCAGCAAATAAGTGAATTTTATGTTTTCATTCATTAAAAAAAATGCTTTTAATTAATGCCGTAAAATTCCAAACAGAAAGAAATAAACAAAATGGCCTAACATTGCACACAAAAATATTTTCGAATTTTTATAGAATTCAATTATGAAATATTACAAACTAACGGGTTTTCTTGCCTGCCTTTTATTAGCGATAAGTTGTTTTCTTCCATGGGCTTATTATCCTGATTTACATAAATCTTTTACCGGTTTCTTTTCTGAGCAAAATATGTATGGAAGGCCGGGAAAAGTATTTATTTTCTTTGCGCTAGCCTCGGTTATTTTAATTTTTATTAATAAAATCTGGGCAAAAAGAACATTGATTTTTTTTTCTGCATTAAATATTGGTTATTTATTAAAAACCTACGTTATTTTTACTTCCTGCTACAATACTTATTGTCCTCAAAAACAATACGGTTTGTATTTATTAATTCTCAGTTCTGTGGTTTTAATGATCGTTTCTTTTTTTCCTGATTTAAAACTGGAAATAAAAGATGAAGATTCTTCACAGGAAATAAACCAAGAGTAATACCGGTGTTAGCTACTAATGGTGTTAGCTACTAATAATGTGAAAGGCTGTGTTGTTTCTCAACGGTTTTTAACCGCTTGCGTGTATTTTTTTCTTTAAAAAAGAGTGTTCCTAAAAAGCAAAATGCGCCCATAAACGCTACGGACCAGGGGCCACTTGTAATTGCTGCAAAAGCGCCAGCCAGCAAACTTCCAAAAGGCATTGTGCCCTGCAGGCAAACTGTATAAAAACTCATTACCCTGCCGCGCTTATCATCATCCACATGAAGTTGCAACAGTGTGTTCGTGCAGGCTGTATGCATCATTTGCCCAAGTCCTGCTATAGCAATAAAAAAAAGAGAAAGTGGAAGTGAGCGGGAAATTGCGAAGCAGATCATTGCCGCACCTAATAAAATTCCTGTAACAGATACAATACGTTTTAATAAAGAAATTGATTTTTGTTTGGTAAGGAATAAAGCGCCGCAAATAGCACCTACGCCAGCTGCACTCATCAAAAATCCGAGGGTATGAGCGCCACCATGCAATACATCTTTAGCAAAAATCGGCGCCAATGTTTTTAAAGATGCATTGGAAAAACTGACAATCGCCAGCAAAAGCAACAGCGATCTCATCATATTGTTTCCCTTCACATATCGAATGCCTTCTTTTAATTTTCGAATGACTTCGGCCTCTTTTGGCCTTGCAATTAAATTTTTTGGAAGACGCATCATCAGCAGACTTCCCAGCACAATTGCATAACTTAAAGCATTGGCCATAAAGCACCAGCCTTCACCAACGGCGCTGATCAAGATACCTGCAACTGATGGACCTATTAATCGTGATAAATTAAAAACAGTAGAATTTAAAGCAATCGCATTTGAAAGAGATTCTTTATCGCGTTCCACCATCTCAACCACAAATGATTGTCTTATCGGCACTTCAAAAGCATTGATCACTCCGAGGCAAAGACTTAAAAGAATAATGTGCCAGATTTCAACTATATTAAAAAGAGTCAATAAACCGAGCAGAAAAGCTTGAGCCAAAGCAAATGCTTCAATACGGCAAAGCGCCTTGTGTTTATCCCATCGGTCGGCATAAACACCGGCAAAAGGAGCAATTAAAAAAATAGGAATTTGTTCACAAAAGCCAACCACACCAAGTAAAAAAGCAGAACCGGTTAGCTGATACACCAGCCACATCATTGCCATTCTTTGAATCCAGGTACCAACGAGCGATAAAGTTTGGCCCACCATAAAAAGCCGGTAATTTCTATGAAACAACGCTTTCTGTTGCAGAAAATACCGCCATATCAAATTGTTTCTTTCACTTGCCATTATCTATTTGCGAAATTACAAAAATCGGGCAAGGTTCTTTGAAAACCAGCTTGCTGTCCTGTTTCTCATTAAATTGATTTTACTTTCTTAAAAAAAATTTAATAGAATTGTGTTTAAAAAAATGGAGAATAAACTCTTCCACCCACAATAAGCAAGCTCGTTAGATGTTAAGGGGATAAGAGATGGCGGATGAATCAATCTCAAAGACCAGTAACGCCGAAGATTTTTACTTTTTGAAACTCAGATAAATAAAACATTAATTTTGGCTGGAAGTTTAGTTTATAAACCCTTATGGAAATTATTACGAAATATTTTACAGATTTTAGTGAAAACCAATTAGATCAATTTGGCAAACTCAAAAAATTATATGAAGAATGGAATCAAAAGATAAATGTGATTTCACGGAAAGATATGGATCATTTTTATGAGCATCATGTGCTTCATTCTCTTTCTGTTGCTACGCAATTTGATTTCCCCGCAGGATACAGGATTATGGATCTTGGTACTGGTGGCGGTTTTCCCGCTATTCCGCTGGCGATTTTTTTTCCTGATGTACATTTTCACCTGGTGGACAGCATCAATAAAAAATTGAAAGTGGCAGAAGCAATTGCTACAGAAATAGAATTGAAAAATATATCGGTTCA
>DATILZ010000271.1:0-2533 GCA_035475995.1 Hanamia sp.
TTTGACAAATTGATAAAAAATTTACAAAAGCCAAACATTCATGATTCTATCAAACGCAATACAGTAAGGCTTTTACAATCAATAGAGATTCCTGAAGAAAACGAAGGAACTGTTATGCAATTATGTTTTAATTATGTGGAATCTCCAACGGAAGCAGTCGCCATAAAAGCATTTTCATTAACGATACTTGGTAATCTTGCAAAAAAATATCCTGAAATAATTCCTGAAATAAAATTGCTGATACAGGATCAAATGCCGGATCAAACAGCTGCTTTTAAAGTAAGAGCAAAAAAATTATTGAAAGAATTTGAGGCAATTCACCCTTTCAAAAGAACATAATATTGCCTGAAAAACAATTATTGATCCATTAAACGAAGGAATAATCATTTTTTACATTTTCTATAAATAAAAGACTTGATTATTCTAAAAGCTGCCTTTGATGAATTCTGATTTCTGAACCTTTCAGCATAAAAACTGATTTCGGTTTTGCTTTATTCAAAATAGAAAATTCTTCTCCAAATAAAGAGCCAAAATCACAATCAACCGCGTACTCAATTACATGAAATGTTTCCCAAAGTTCATGTTCCACTTCGTATTCATAAGTTTTTGTTTCACCATTTTTTCTATAACCAAAATAATGATCTGCAATGAATTCATTAAACTTATTTTGCCGAATGGGAGTTGATCTTTTACCCGCTTTTGCAGTTAATCTATTCCATTTACCCTCGTATTTCCATTCATAACCAGTCTCGGTGTAATCACCCATATCCTGATGAAAACTCTTCATTTTCAGGGTGGTATAACTTTGGCCAAATACGGTATTTGCAAGTAAGGATATTGCATATTTCGGTACAATTTCCTTTATAAATACAACGCCTCTTTTAGGGGATAAAGAATGATTTGATCTTACATAAAATCTGAGCGTTACTTCTTCAAAATTGCTGTGAAATGGAACATCAAACCCGAGCATCTGGGTATTCAGAAACTTAAAGCCGGCAAGGGTCAGATAAGTTTCACCCTCAAAAAAATCAAGTTCTGTTTTAAAAGGAACATAAGGAAGTAACAGTTCTTTAGGGACAGCATAATTTGCCATTAAAATGTTATTCCATTCTGCGTGTAATAAATGTGTTTTCATTTTACTGAGATTCATAATTCGGCTAGCAAGTAGCAACAACAAAGAATCAAGCAGAAAACATCAATACAATAACCTTACCTTAATTGTTTCTTTTACTTCCTTCAATAATTCCAGCGCCTCTTTTGAAAGACTTTTACTTACATCCAGTACAACATAACCGATCTCATCATTTGTTTTTAAATACTGCCCGAGAATATTTATTTTATGAGAAGATAGCTGTGTATTTATTTCCGACAATACGCCAGGCACGTTTTTATGAATATGCAAAATCCGATGTGTGTTTTCCTGCGGCGGAAGATTTAAAGGAGGAACAGAATGTGAACCTGTGGAAATTCCTTTTTCTAAAAAATTAAATAATTTATTGCTTACATCTTCACCGATATTTGCCTGTGCCTCTTCGGTAGAACCACCAATATGAGGCGTTAAAATCACATTATTTACTCCTTGCAGAGGCGTAAAAAATTTGTCACCGTTTTTTACTGGTTCTTCCGGGTAAACATCAATCGCTGCTCCGCCCAGATCATTACTTTTTAATGCATCACTTAATGCTTCCAGATCTACAACCTTGCCTCTTGCATAATTAATAAGGATGGCATTTTTTTTGAAAAAAGCAATATTATTTTTATTGATCAGATTTCTTGTTGTGGGAAGATCCGGTACATGAAGCGTAACAATATCCGCAAGTTTTAATAACTCTTTTAATGTTTTTTTACTCTCTGCATTTCCAAGCGGCATCTTTGTTTCAGCATCATAAAAAATGACTTTCATTCCCAGGGCTTCTGCCAGTACGCTCACTTGCGAACCAATATTTCCATAACCAACAATACCTAAAGTTTTGCCACGCAGTTCATGGCTTCCGGAAGAATCTTTTAACCAGATCCCTTCGTGAGCAGATTTATTTTTGTCCGGAATTTTTCTGATCAGCATGATAGAAGCAGCCATTACTAATTCCGCAACTGAACGGGTATTAGAGTAAGGTGCGTTAAAAACGGGAATACCTTTTTCAGTCGCTGCTTCAATATCTACCTGGCTGGTACCAATACAAAAACAACCGATCGCCTGCAACCTGGAAGCATTCTTTAACACTTCTTTCGTCACTTTTGTTTTTGATCGAATTCCAAGCAAATGAACATTCTTAATTTCTTTAATAAGTTCACTTTCTGTCATCGCACCCCCCACTCTTTTTACGGAAGTATAGCCTGCATCAATAAACTTTTGGGCAGCGGTTTTGCTAATGTT
The DNA here is from genome assembly GCA_035475995.1 of Hanamia sp. Lineage (GTDB taxonomy): Bacteria > Bacteroidota > Bacteroidia > Chitinophagales > Chitinophagaceae > Ginsengibacter. The sequence continues at coordinate 2,375 of DATILZ010000271.1, forward strand.
TTCTAAAAAAAGAATATTTATTTTTTCTTTAGGATAACTGGTAATTTTTTTCTCCGGCATATTAAAATTGTAATGTAATATTGCAAATATAGCTCCTAAATCCCTGAAAATTTTTTGATGAAACCTATAATTTTTTTCGCTGCTTCTTTTGTTTTATTT
>DATILZ010000272.1:0-5795 GCA_035475995.1 Hanamia sp.
TACGTTTTTATTCACAGGTACGTTGCCCACATTAAAAAGGAGCGCTGCAGAAAAGCTTGCAGAAGAAAATGGAGGAAAATTACTTTCATCTGTAAGCGCTAATTTGAATTACCTGGTAGCAGGAGAATCTGCGGGCAGCAAATTGGAAAAAGCCCGCAAAATAAAATCAGTAAGAATCATTAGTGAAGAAGATTTTTTAAATCTCATAAAAAGTTAGTTAGTAACTTCATTCGTAAAAATTTTAACCATGATCAAAAAAATTAACGGTGAAATATGGAAGCCATTGAAGTTTAAAGGATCGGAATTGATGCGAAACAAATATGCCTTGTCATCTCATGGCCGAGCGGCAAGTTATAAAGAAGACATTTTAAAAGATGGTAAACTGTTGGAAGGCTCTCTCACTTCAGGTTACAGGACATTGAACCTTCGTGTGGACGGAAAAAGCAACACCTTTTACCTGCACCGTGAAGTCGCTAAACTTTTTCATAATAAAAAAACTCCTAAACAAAAATATGTAGTTCATCTTAATCATGATAAAACTGATAATCGCCTGAATAATTTGAAGTGGGCAACACAAAACGAAGCAAATGAACATCAGCAAAGAAGTCCTCACAAAACGGCTTATAAAAAAGTGCAAACAGCGAGAGTGAAAGGTTTAAAGTTAAATGCTACGCAGGTAAAAGCGATTAAAACAATTCTTGCCAATCCTAAAAGAAAATTAACTCATCAGCAAATAGCTGATAAATATAAAATAACGCCGATGACGATTTATAGGATTAAGAGCGGGGAGAATTGGTCAACGGTTTAGTTCAAAATTCATAATTCAAAGTTTGTAGTTTTGCAGTTTGTAATTATAAAAAAAATAAAATATTTCAACTTGATTTCTTCTAACACGCTTGTTTTTCTCAAAAATCTAAAAAAGAATAATAACAAAGAATGGTTTGAAGCAAACCGGCAAAAGTATAACGCTGCAAAAGAGAATTTTGAAGAATTTATTGTTTTACTATTAGAAAAAATGGTTTCGTTTGACAACGATTTAAAAGAGCTTTCTCCAAAGGATTGTATTTTCAGAATTAATCGCGATGTACGTTTTTCAAAAGATAAAACTCCATATAAAGTGAGTCGCAGCGCCTCTTTCAATAAAGGTGGAAAAAAATCGGTGAATGCCGGTTATTATTTTCATCTGCAGCCCGGTGGAAATAGTTTTGTCGGCGGTGGTTTATGGATGCCACAACCAGTTGAATTAAAAAAACTGCGACAGGAAATAGATTATTGTTTTCCTGAATTCAATAAAATCATTACTGCACCTGCATTTAAAAAGCATTATAAAGAATTAGAAAGAGATGAAAAGCAAATGTTGGTAAATGTGCCAAAAGGTTATGAAAAGGAAAATCCGGCTGGGCAATATTTAAGAATGAAAAGTTTTGTTGCCACCAAAAATATTTCTGATGCTGATATTCTTTCTGAAAATATTATTAATGAAACAATTGAATCTCTCAAAGCTTTAACGCCACTGGTAAAATTTATAAACCGTTCCTTTGAATAATTCTTTTCAGCGGTAAAAGAAGAAATCGAGCTGTTGTTGACGTCCCCGCCAACAACATTTTATTACTGTTAGCGAGGACTGCAACAGCAGCAGCTATATCTGAATGCTCTTTAAAACTTTTGGAATCTTCACTTCGAAATTCATTTGATTATTATCGCGCTTTGCTTTGATCTTATAATCATTTTTATTTGGTGATTGTCTCATTTCTGAACGAATATCATTTACGTCATTTACCTTTTGTCCATTTATTTCAGTAATAATATCGCCTGATTTTAAGCCTGCTTTTTCAGCTGCTGAACCTTGTTCCACGTCCAAAACCTTCGCGCCATTTCCTGATTCTGTATCTTCAATCTTTAATCCAAGTTTTGGCTGGTTGCCATTAAAATTAAAATCAAAATTTTGCTGTGGCATCCGAAAATTGAAATTATTTCCGGAGTTAAAACCATTCATCATATCCCTTAAACTGTCAATATTATAAGTCATGGAATTGCCGGATGCTTTTCCCAATTCCACGGTTAGCGATTTTTTCTTACCATCTCTCAAATAGTTTACGGTTACTTTATCGCCCGGTTTATAGGTTTCCACCGCATTTCTTAAATCATCAGGAGAAGTAATTTCTTTGTCGCCAAACTTGGTAATGATGTCATCATTTTTCAATCCGGCTTTTTTTGCCGCACTCTCATCAATTACGTTTTTAATGATCGCTCCTTTATCAGTTCTGGCAGTAAGTACGCCAAGAAATGCATTATTGGAAGTGCTGAAAATATTCAGGTTTCCAGGCCTCATTCTGAAAAAATTATCTCCATTACGATCCATAAAATTTCTTTTCATTACGGTAATATCGCCGTTATAATCTGACAGTGGTTTTCCGTTTACCGTTATTTTATTGCTGTCAATTTCTATGATCATTTTTGACGGATCGGTACTGTTTTTTCGAATAATGATCTCTTCATTTTTACGATTCGGCGATTGTGCTTTTTGAGCAAAACCATTACTGGCGAACAATCCGCAGCATGCTGTAAACATTGCTGATAAAAAAATTGTTTTCATTTTGATATGATTTTGAAATAAGAAAATTTTATTTACTCAAAGTAAAAACGACATCTCAAAAAACAAATTTTTGGAAGAATATATAGTTTAACGTTAACATAAAATGGTGAATAGTGAATGGGACAATGGTGAATGCAGACCTTCATTCACAGGCGTTATTAATACCTTCGACCTACGATTATTACATTAGTAATGCTTTTACTTTCTCAATTACTTCATTCAATTTCGATACATCCTGGCCACCTGCAGAAGCTAACGTCTTTTGTCCGCCACCGCCGCCTTTTATCAACGGAGCTACAATTTCTTTAATGATTTTTATTGCATCTAAATTTTTTGAAGAAACAAGGCTTTCATCCACAGCAACCACTACATTTGCTTTTCCTTCGATATCTGCACATAGTACGATCACGAACCCGTTTCCAGATTCGGCTTGTGAAGACACGAACTGCGGATCTTTTAATTTTTCTTTTAAAAGTAAAGCCAGTTTTTTCAAAGCATCTGCACTGGAAATGTTTACGATCTCTCCGATAAAATTCACATCATTTATTAGAATAGCTTTTGCAATTATTTGTTCCTTTACTGTAGTAAGTATTTGTGATTCCAAATGCTCAACCTGTTTATTGAGTTTATCTTTTTCTGATAAAAAAGATTCCAGTGCTTTACGCAGATCTTTTGGATTTTTAAATTGTTCTTTTACAAGTTGTAGTTCTTCTAATTCGTGATTAATAAAATCTTCTGCAGCTTTGCCGCTAATCGCTTCTATTCTTCTCAAACCGGCTCCCACAGCCGTTTCATTGATGATCTTAAAAAATCCCAGCTCGCCTGTGTTTCCAACATGAGTGCCGCCACACAATTCGATGGAATATTCCGGGTCCATCATTACGACACGAACCACATCACCATATTTTTCTCCAAAAAGCGCCATAGCACCGGTTTTCAATGCTTCCTCTTTTGCCATCTGCTGTATCACGACCGGGATATTTTCTCTTATTTTTTCATTTACAATAGATTCTACTTTTTGAATTTCATCTTTGGTCATTTTACTAAAATGAGAAAAATCAAAACGTAAATAATCTTCATTCACCAGGCTTCCTTTTTGCTGAACATGTGTTCCCAAAACTTTGCGCAGAGCAGCATGCATCAAATGTGTAGCGCTGTGATGAACAGCAGTTATTTTTCTTTTTTCCACATCCACTTTTGCAATAACTTTTGCTTCTATATCTGCCGGAAGTTTTTCAGTAAAATGAAGAATAAGCTCATTTTCTTTTTTTGTATTTATAACCGGTATTTGTTCTTCGCCGAAAAATAAAAATCCTGTATCGCCTACCTGGCCGCCGCTTTCAGCATAAAAAGGTGTTTCATTCAAAACGATTTGAAAAATTTCTTTGCCCTTGGTTTTTATTTTGCGGTATTTTAAAACTTCGCTTTCTGTTTCTAAATTTTGATAGCCAACAAAACCTTTTCCATCATTTTCGTTTACAACGATCCAGTCTTCAGTATCCACTACAGATGCCGCGCGGCTGCGGTTTTTTTGTTGCTGCATTTCTTTTTCAAAACCATTTTCGTCAACTGATAAATTATTTTCTCCGGCAATTAACCGCGTAAGGTCAATTGGAAAACCATAAGTATCATATAATTCAAATGCCGTTTTTCCATCAATGTTTTTCTTTTCTGTTAAAAGCAATTCAAGTCTTTTCAATCCGGCTTCCAATGTTCTTAAAAAATTATTTTCTTCTTCATGAATCACTTTTGCAACAAAGTCTTTCTGCTGATACAAATCCGGGAATACATTTTTAAATTGCTCTGCTAGATGCGGAACTAATTTATAAAGCAATGGTTGTTTTACATCCAGGTATGAAAAATAATATCGGACGGCTCTTCTCAAAATTCTGCGTATAACATAGCCTGCGCCAGTGTTTGACGGCAGCTGGCCATCTGCAACGGGAAAAGCAATTGCGCGGATGTGATCCGCAATTACCCGGAATGAAATGTCTGGTTTTGAATCTGAATGAGTGTATTTTTTACCGGAAATATTTTCAATTTCGGCAATTGTACCAGTAAAAATATCTGTATCGTAATTGCTTTTTTTATTTTGTAAAACGCGCACCAATCTTTCAAAACCCATTCCTGTGTCTACATGTTTTGCGGGAAGTAATTCTAATGTCCCGTCTTTTTTTCGATTGTATTGAATAAACACGACATTCCAGATTTCAATTACCTGTGGATTATCCTTATTTACCAATTCTTTGCCTGGAATCAATTTTTTTTCTTCTTCACTTCTGCAATCCACATGAATTTCTGTACATGGTCCGCACGGCCCGGTATCACCCATTTCCCAAAAATTATCTTTTTTATTTCCAAAAAGAATGCGGTCTTCAGCGATGTGTTTTTTCCAAATGTTCAATGATTCTTCATCCGGCGGCAATCCCTCGCCGGCATCACCTTCAAATACAGTAACATATAAATCTTCTATCGGAATATTATAAACGTTGGTAAGCAATTGCCAACTCCATGCAATTGCTTCTTCTTTAAAATAAGGTGCTTTATTTCCCACGGCATTTCCAAAGCTCCAGTTTCCAAGCATTTCAAACATCGTATGATGGTACGTGTCTACACCCACTTCTTCAAGGTCATTGTGTTTGCCGCTTACACGCAAACATTTTTGAGTATCAGCAATTCTTGTATCTGGTGCAGGTTTATTTCCCAAAAAATATTCTTTGAATTGGTTCATTCCCGCATTCGTAAAGAGCAAAGTCGGATCATTTTTAATTACAATCGGCGCAGAAGGAACAATATGATGGCCTTTGTTTTTAAAAAAATCAAGAAATAGCTGTCTTATTTCTGCGCTTTGCTTCATAAAGTTTGGGGAATTTTAAGAATGATTTAGAGTATGAAGAAGTTATCTTTGTTTTGTTGAAATTTTTTTTAATGCCGCAAAGGTATTTGGTTTCGATGCATTTACAAACACAACGGATTTTTAAAATCAGAAAACGTTTGCCTTTTTTAAAGGATGAAAAAATTAAAATTTTACTACAACACGCAAACTTTACGTTACGAAAAATTGGTAACTCCATTGCATGTAAAGTTGTTACGTTTTTTTGGGTTTATTTTAGCTGTATTTGTTTTTGCCTTCATTATTATTTCGCTGGTCTTTCGTTTCATTCCTTCACCGCAATTAAAACTGGCAGAATTAAAATAT
>DATILZ010000273.1:0-7255 GCA_035475995.1 Hanamia sp.
GCAGGCTGCTTTTAAAACTTTAAAAACATCAATTCCTTTTGCAACTGCTCTTTTGCAGAGTTCGTTAATATGACCTTTTACCAAACTGTCCGGATGTTTATCGTCGCTGCAAAACATCATTTCGTTTTCATGATCATTCAAAAGATCAATTAATGCTTCAAAGTTTTTAGCAGCGCTTCCTTCACGAATTAAAATCTTCATTCCATACTTTAATTTATCAAGCGCTTCTTCCCTTGTATAACATTCGTGATCCGTGCTAATTCCTGCTTCTATATATTTTTTTGCTTCTTCTCCACGCAATCCCGGAGCATGGCCATCCACAGGTTTATCATAATTTTGAGCAGAATCAATCTTTGCAAAAACTTCCTCATCATTATGAAGCACGCCGGGGAAATTCATCATTTCACTCAAATAATAAATCTCTTTTTTGGATAAAAGTTCATCTACTGCATTTGCATTAAGCGTGGCTCCTGCTGTTTCATAAACGGTTGCAGGTACACAACTTGGCGCACCAAAATGAAATTTAAAAGGAACGGTTTTCCCGTTTTCAATCATGTATTCCACGCCCGGTATTCCACAGACATTTGCAATTTCATGCGGATCGCTCACGGTAGCCACCGTTCCATGAACAACGGCCAGTTTTGCAAATTCAGAAGGAATGAGCATCGAACTTTCAATGTGCACATGCGCATCAATAAATCCGGGAATGATATAAGGAAGTTCTTCAAAAGAGTTACTGGTTCTTTCGATTGAGCTTATCATACCATTCTCAATATGAACCTGACCTGTAAATATTTCTTTTGATTCGATGTCAACGATGTTTCCTTTTACTTTAAAGCCCATAATTTTTTAAATATAAATATTGAAAGATCAAATGCGCTTTTTATTTACTTGCGAAATATTTCTCTTCGAGAGCCTTGTCATCATTATAAACATCATGGTAAAAAATAATCTTATTATTTTTTACTTCGCAAGTAAAATATTCAATAAAAAGAGGCAAGCGTTTTTTTACCATAATTGTTTTCCGCGCTTTATTTGTAATCCATGCTTTTATAGAATCGGTGTTGTAAGAGAGCTGTTCGCCTGCTTTTGTAGCAAGGCTGTCATTGTGAGCAATATAAAAAGCAAGCGCTTCCCATTTTTGCACACGCACACATCCGTGGCTCAATGCGCGCTGAGAATTTTGAAACAAATATCGCTGATTGGTGTCATGCAGGTAAACACTGTAAGGATTATTAAAATTGAATTTAAAAATACCGAGGGCATTATCGTCACCGCTTCCCTGAACGATCTTCCACGGAATCGCTTTTGTATATTTGGACCAATTTACCGTGTAAGGATTTACCGTTTCGCCATGTGAATCTACCAGACTGAAACCCTTGCTGGCAAGGTACCCGGGGTTAATTTTTAATGCAGGCAAAATGTCTTTTTTAATAATGCTTTCCGGAATTGTCCAATTGGGATAAGTAACCATATTGGTAATTTTTGAAGTCAGAAGCGGCGTAGGCGTAGAAGGTTTTCCAACAATAACTTTTGATTCAAGAACAACGGTGTCATGATCATAAACCTTCAAATAAAAGCCGGGTATATTAACCCAGATATAGGATTCAGGAAGTTCAGGAAGCGATTTATAACGATCAAGCGTAACTGCAATTCTTCTGAACTTTTCATTGTCGGTGAAATTTAAAGATTGAATTGTTCCTTCACCTGCTTTGCCATCAACTGTCAGTTTGTGTTTTGCCTGATATTTTTTTACTTCGTTACTCAGCAGGGCTGAATCAGGTGTTTTGATTTCCTTGTTGCCAAATCCAGACTGTAACAGTCTTTTATAGAGGTTTTTATAAAAAGCAAGTGTGTCTTTGTAAGGATAATCGAGATACAAGAATTTTTTTGGATTCATACTATCCACAAAATTTACCAGCAATTCTTTTAATAAAATATAACCGCTATCTGCAGGTTCTACATTTTGAAATGTCTGAGATACTGAATTAGATTCAATCATTTTATTCAGCTTTGGAATAAAAAAAGAATCTGCATAATTATTTTTAGAAACGATGGAAACACTGTCGGGAAGCAGTCTTCCTTCTTTTAAATCTTTGAGTGTTTTCATAAAAGCGTCGCTGAGCATGAGGTCAGCTTTTGTCCATGCAATCGCATCCATTCTTACTAAAGAATCATTGGCAATTTGCGAACGTAAAGTATCTAATTCCCTGTAATGATAATCTGCCGGATACAGGCCATAATATTTTGAATTTTTTATAAATTCAAACATCGAATCGGCAATAGGATTCCACATTTCCTTCTTGCTCCATATTCCCTGGTAATTATTTTTTTCATAAAAAGAATTCAACAGGTTAAGCTCAGCAAGCCTGATAGAATCGTAAATAACTCCATTTGAGTTTTGGGCAAAAAGCAAGACAGCTTTTATATTATCAGCAATCTGGTCATCCATTTTTTCAGGAGCCTTTACAATTTCTTTTTCCTTTACTGAATGATTGTTTTTGCAACTGAAAAAGCAGAAAAATAATAATCCTGTTGAAAATATTTTTATGAAGTTTGCTTTACAAAGCATAAATGCTTTTAAATTTTTTCTTTATTAATTAAATGAACAGGAACTTTTAAATAAGATATTGGTTGCTGTGTTTTCGTTTTTAATTTACCACCTTCAAATGATGTTTTGACGCAGTCAAAAATACTTAATAAGTATGGATTGTTTGTTGTTAAGAATTCAAAAAAGTTTACGTTGAAGGAGAGAAAAAATTCAACTTTGCATCTTTTCTTCAAAAACAGCCGCTGACTGATACTTATCAGTGAAATGGCTGCCTCTTTCCTTTTTATGACATCAAGCAAATCAAAACGTTGCTAAAAGAAAGCTTGAACAGCATACTTATCATTTTCCTAAACAAATAAAACTAAACAAATAAAAAAGAAGTAAATGCTCAAATACTTTTTGAACTTCCGAAAGTATGAGTAAATAATAAATAAGGGCAAATTATATATTGCAGAAAACCTCCTGCAACTGCAGGAGGTTTAAAATCATTTACTCTTTTTCTTTTAAAATCTATATCCGAAGGACAACTGCATTTCGGCAATTTTGTAGCTACTTTCATAATGGATTAATACCGAATTTAAATATTATAGTCCAAACCTATTTTTGTCGCTATAATACAAGCTAATATTTACACAGTTGCTAGGACTATTTAGTAAATAAAGATGGCATAAAATGATTGGAGAATGGAATATTATCGTTTCCTTCTCATCCATCATTCAGCGCGAAACAGGAGGAGTGGCCGGTGGTACAATATTTTGGATTGGTTTTATAGATTTTAAATAGGCAAAAACAGCGCTCAGTTCCTCATTGTTCAGATTTCTGAAATCCTGCCACGGCATCGGCGGCAATAAATCCCGGCTATTTTTCATCCCTTTCCACTTTCCTTCCCGTATCGCTGTAAAGAACTGATCTTTAGACCAGCTTGCAACTCCTGTTGCATCGGGTGTTAGATTATCAGCATAACTGATGCCCCATGGGCCTGCCCAGGCTGTTTGGTCACCGGTAACTGCCAGGCCTTTACCTTCAATCTCTTTGAGGTTTACATCCGGGAATGGAATTTTTGATGGGTGGCCGGATAATAATAAAGAAGTGTCATTTACGGGGCCCATAGCAGTCATAATCTTTGGCGTATGACAATCGTTACATCCTAAAACTGCTACCAAATGCTTTCCATAATCCACCTGGTTTTTATATCCGCCATTATCTTTTCGATTCATCAGATTGTCTGATGTTTTCTTGTTTCCCACTGACTGATTTTGATGGCAGCTGATCCAAAGCAGCGGTGTTAAGGCTATGATTACTAAAGTTATAATAATTCTTGTTTTCATAATAAATAGTTTTAAGAATTTGAAGTTATTTAAACCACTCATTTTTAAAACCGGTATCCAACAGAAAGCTGGATTACCGCATTTTTTGTATCTATATTTTCATAACGTGCCAATGGATTGAAAGAAGGCGTAGGAGTTGTTTGAGCTACATCGCTTTGCTCTTTATACAATTTTGCAAAGCCCATATTATACCTGGCATTCAAAATCAATCCTTTGAAAGGATGAATTTCGATTCCTCCCGCTGCACCATAATCAAAACGGTTCATGAGGCCTAAAGCCGTCTGGGAAGGATCGGTGTTTGTAGTCGTTTCTTTTGGCTCGTTTGAATCTTTGGTATGCAATAAATAACCTGCAAAAGCGCCTGCCTGCAATTGAACATATTTGGTAATGTTCAAAGTCATCATCTGAGGGAGCATCAGGTAATCGTTTGAAACGGTTCCGGTTTTTCCTTGTGGATTTGTATAATCAAAGCCTTGTTTTGAATACAATAACTCAGAACGATAGCCAAGAATTCCGGTGGATGGTGGTGCTAAAAATACAGAAACCATCAATCCTGGTTTATAACGGTATTGGATAGAATCGGTGCCACCGCTCACTTTCGCATAATTTAACCCGACTCTGAACCCAAGTCCCATTTTTTTTGAAACTGTTTTACTGCTGCTGAATGTTTGAGCTGATGTGTTTTGAGAAAGGAATACAAAAGCCAGCAAAAGAAATAATAAAGAAACTGATTTACTGAAAGAATTTTTCATAATAAAATTTTTGAAGTGTGTAAAAGGATAATTAAATGAATGTTTATTGCCGATAAGAAATTGATGCAGCGATTAATGCTTTTCCAATCCTTCGAGCGATACCGTGAATTCACTCTTATTTGGGTCAAAATGAATGCTGTACGCGGTTGGATAATATCCCGATTTTTGAAAAGCTGCAGGCTGTTTTACAGGGATGGTGATGTTTGGATGGGTTTCAAGATATTCTTTGGTAATCATGGGTTCAACAAACAACATTTTACCATGATAAAATCCGTAAATAAAAGTCTTTGTAAATTTTTGTCCATGGTACTCTGATGAAAGGGTGTCTGCCCAATGCACGCCCATATTTGGAACAGCCATTACTCCGGATACATAATCTTTTGGAATGTATTGTTTATCAACAGAAACGGTATCGGGGCCGGGAATAATTTTAGAAAGTTCATCATTTCCAACAGTATAAAAATGAAAATCGAAATGAGGATAACCATAAATTGGCAGTGGATCGTGCCCATGGGGATTCCAGTCCAATTCCGCATGATCAAATCCTGTTACGCTTGCCTGTGAAGGAAAATTCAGGACGAACATATTGCTCATTCCGTCTTTATCCGGCAATCCGGAGAGCATGCTTTCTGTAAATTTATAACCAATGCTTTGTGGATCGCCATTATCATTTAAGGTAACAAAAGTGCGGACAGTTCCGTTACCAACATGTGTTTCATCGCCATAATATGTGGCGGCTTTAGAAGCTTTCTTGCAACTGAAAAATGAGGTACCTAAAATCAACGCGGCTGTGAAAAACAATAAATACTTTTTCATGAGTTTACTTTTTTTGAATGAATGAAAAGATTAAAGCATAATTCCAATCCTTCTCAAAGACAGATACAGCAAAGGTTTCGTTTATGATTTCTTCTTACCGGTTAGAAGTTTTGCAATTTTTATTGCTTCGAACTTTTTATCAAAAACAAAAGAAACGGAGTCTTTTATTTTCGTTCGTCAAACAAAAATTGCAGAGACAAAAGTAGCCTGAGGTGAAAGGGTGGCAATAGAACGAAAGTTATATTTTTACTGCTGTGGTGTTAGTTGTTGAAGGTGGAAGGTTGAGTGCATTTTCTACAAGGGAATCTTTCGAACACATTTTCAGAATTAAACTTATTCTCTTCCATAAAATTTATTGATCGCTTCCATCCGGTTTTGCACATGGAGCTTCTCATATATTTTGTGAATGTGTTGTCGTACGGTACCTGTAGAAATAAAAAGCTGGTTGCTGATCTCTTTGTATAAGAATCCTTTGGAAAGCAGAGCCAGCACTTGCTTTTCCCGGTTTGAAAGCTGAGAGTTATCGTTTGTTTTGTTTTCTTTTTGAAAAAAGGAAATTACTTTCCGGGCAATGTGCGTACTCATCGGAGCGCCGCCCTCATGCAGTTCTTTCAAAGCTTCAAGTATTTTTTCTGAAGGTGTTTTCTTAAGCAGATAACCACTGGCGCCAGCAGCAAGTGCCTCATAAACCTGTTCACTGTTTTCATAAATTGTAAACATCATGAATTGCATTTCTGCGCATTTCTTTTTTATTTTTTTGATGCATTCTATGCCGCTCATTCCCGGAAGATTGATGTCCATTAAAACAATATCAGGTTTCAATTTTGGTAATTCATCAACTGCGTTTTCTGCATTAGCATAAGTGGAAAGACAAATAAATTCTTCAGAATCGTCAATAATATGCTTTACTTTTTGGCGTATATCAGGCATGTCTTCCACAATGCTTACAGAAATCTGCTCTTTCATTTGTTCAAATTTTTGTACTTCATTTTTACAAAAGTAAACCGCTGCTTTTTTAATTTTATATAACGTTCGTTATACGTTTGCTGCATTTTCCTGATGATCCAAAGGGCAATACAATCTAATGATGGTACCATTTTCATTTTCAATTTCAAAGCTGCCGCCGATGCTTTCCATTCGCTGCCGCATGTTTTTTAATCCGTTGCCAAAGCGACGCTGGCTGATAGTTTCAATACCTTTTCCATTATCGTGTATGCATGACCGTAATCCTCCATTTAAATCAAATGAAATATTTACTTCAGAAGCGCATGAGTGTTTTACAATATTGTGCAACGATTCTTTAATTACTAAATAAATATTTCGGCGTTGTTCACCGGTAATCTGTAAATCCGGAATATATTCCGGAACATTAAATTGATATTTGAGGCAATGATTTTGTAGAAATTCCACTGCGTGTTGACGGGTATAAACAATCAGATCATCAAGGGTATCATATTGACGATTCATGCTCCAGATTATTTCATTCATTTTATCAACTACGCCCGTTGCTGTTGAAGCAATTTTATCCGCAATTTTATTTTCACCTTCTTTGCTTTTTTCTTTAAGGTCATCACTCAAATAAAGAATGGTGGTAAGCGCAGAACCAATATCATCGTGCATTTCACGGCCAATGCGGTCACGTTCTTCTTCACGCGCCTGCATCTTTTCCTTCAGCGTATTTACTTCATGTTGCTTTTGTAAAGTAAGCAAAGACTGGCGATGCAGGTTTTGTTTATGACGATAGCTTCTTATCGATAGAATGAGAATAGCAATGAGCGCAATGATGCCTCCAAGAAAAATAAAAATCC